>NZ_DAINOE010000006.1:0-65268 GCF_036735525.1 Arsukibacterium sp.
GGCGGATATCGGCGCCCATGTTGATGAAAACCTGCACGAAATTCACACTGTGCAGGCCTATGGTCATGAGGCGCAAAGTCAACAGCAGTTTGCGGCGAAAATAGAGCAAGTGATGGGCGCAGCCAAACAGCGGATCTTTTACCGGGCACTGTTAATTGGTTTAGTGATGCTACTCAGCATCAGTGCTGTGACCTTAGTAGGCTGGGTCGGTGCGCTTGATGTGCTGGCTCAACGTATTAGCGCCGGTGAACTGACGGCGTTTTTATTTTATGCGGTGCTGGTAGCGGGAGCCGTAGCCACCATTAGCGAGGTGATTGGCGAAATTCAGCGGGCGCTGGGTGCGACAGAGCGCTTAATGGAATTGTCCTCCATGCCGCTGGACATTATTGCGCCACAGCCGGCTTTATCCTTAGCTCAGCCGGTCAGTGGTGCCTTACAATTTAATAACGTCAGCTTTTATTATCCCAGCCAGCCCACTCAAGCGGCGTTACAGGCACTTAATGTGTCCATTGCTGCCGGTGAGCGGGTAGCGCTGGTTGGCCCAAGTGGTGCCGGTAAAACCACGATATTTCAACTGTTGCAGCGCTTTTATAATTTGCCAACAGGGCAGATTTTACTGGATGGCGTAGATATCAGTCAGCTTGAGCCTGCGCTGCTGCGGGCGCAATTTGCGCTGGTGCCACAAGAGGCCGTTATTTTTGCCAGCAGTGTGCTGGAAAATGTGCGCTACGGCCGGCCAGAGGCGAGTGAGCAGCAGGTCATCGCCGCCTGTAAAGCGGCAGAAGCAGATGAGTTTATTCAACAGTTAGCCGAGGGCTATCATAGTCAGCTTGGTGAGCGCGGTATCCGTTTATCTGGCGGGCAAAAGCAGCGGCTGGCCATTGCCAGGGCTATTCTGGCCGATCGGCCAATACTATTGCTGGATGAAGCCACCAGTGCCTTAGATGCGGCCAGCGAGCACTATGTTAAACAAGCGCTGCAGCATTTAATGCAGGGCAAAACTACCTTAATCATTGCCCACCGTTTAAGCACCGTCATGCATGCAGACCGGATCCTGGTGCTGGATAAAGGCCAGTTGATTGCCAGTGGTAAACACAGCGAGTTGATGCAAAGCTGCCCACTGTACCGGCAACTGGCCGAGCTGCAATTTTTAACGGCAGAGACACCCCAGTAAAGCCTAGGGTAAATCAAACACTAACGCATCGACTTCTTCGTTGGCGGTCAGCTGTAGCAGCGCCTGCTGGCTCAGCATTACCGCATCACCGGCTTGCAGTGTTACGCCCTCTAGTTGCAGTTGCCCGCTTATCAGATGCAGATACAGGTTTTTACCGGTCAGCGCATAGCTTAAGGGTTGGCCAGCTGCCAGGGCCAGCCGGTACAGCAGGGCTTGCTGCTTAAGTTGCATACTGTGGTCACGGCCATCCGGTGATGCGATTAAGGTTAAACCCTGAGTTTGCGCAAATGCCTGCTGCTGATAGCCAGGCTTACCGCCGAAGCTCTCTGGCTGGATCCAGATCTGTAAAAAGCGGAGTGGCTCACTTGCGCTGGCATTAAATTCTGAGTGATAAATACCGCTACCCGCGCTCATCAGCTGAAACTCGCCGGCAGGCAATACTTTTTGATTGCCGGCAGAGTCCTGATGGACAATTGCGCCTTGCAGTACCAGGGTAATGATTTCCATATCACGGTGGCCATGGGTATCAAAGCCTGCGCCAGCTGCTACCCAGTCATCGTTGATGACCCTTAAGGCCGAAAATCCCATATGTTTAGCATCGTAATAACGGCCAAATGAAAAACTATGGCGGCTTTTTAGCCAGCCAAAATCAGCTTGTCCGCGCGCATCAGCGTTACGAAGGGTTAGCATGGTATCTCCTAAAGTAAAAGCTGAAGCTGCAGGCTTGCCTGCAGCAACATGAGGTTAAGGTGCATAGTGGGGTTAATCAGTTCAGTTTCGCGGCTACCAGCCGGTCTACGGAGGCGTTGCCAGCACCACTGAACAACAGTGAGACACTGGCAGCCAGTAAGGCTAAGCCAAATTCATAACCGTTGTTACTGATAAATAAGCCATAAGGCAAATGTACTGCTATTATTGCCACCAGCATGGCGACGGCCAGTGCCGCTGCTGCCGGGCGGGTGAGCAAGCCGATAATCAGCGCCAGACCGCCAAAAAACTCAGCTGCGCCTGCTAACAATGCCATCAGTAAACCCGGAGATAAACCGATGCTATCCATCCAGCCGGCAGTGCCGCTCAGGCCATAACCACCAAACCAGCCAAAAAGTTTTTGCGCACCATGAGCCGCAAAAATAATACCAACTGGAACCCGTAAAACCAGTGCAGACCAGCCTGCTGTGCTGTGTGTCAGAGTATGTATAAGCTTTTTCATAATGTCACCTTTCAAAATATTTTAAGTAAATTTAAATGTTGGTTGGGGTTTCGACCGCAAACAACCTGTCGATGACGCTAAGATAACGCTATAGATTAAAAGTTAATAGCGGAGCTTTTTGCATCAGCTGTTCAAAAATTTTGAACTTAGTATAGACTTATCGCTTGGGCTGTCAGCGGATGAATGACATAAGGAGAACCTGATGCAGTCGTTACTTAACCTGGAGGCGCTACGAGCCCTCGATGCGATTGAGCGTAAAGGCAGCTTCGCCGCCGCAGCTGATGCCTTGTATAAGGTGCCTTCGGCGTTGAGCTATACCATGGCGCAATTAGAGCAGAGCCTGGGCGTAAGCCTGTTTGACCGCAGCAAACAAAAAGCCCGGCTCACACCGGCTGGTCAGTTGTTATTACAACAAGGGCGAGAGTTATTAAAAGCGGCTGATCAGTTACAAAAGGCAGTGCAACAACTGGATAGCGGCTGGGAGAGCACTCTGACGCTGGCATTGGATAGCGTGGTGCCTGCTGAGCCGGTATTTCAGTTAATCAGCCAGTTTTTGCAGTTGGGTAAACTGACACAGCTGCAACTACGAGAAGAAGTGATGGCGGGAGGATGGGAAGCACTGAATACAGGCCAGGCCGATCTGGCTATTGGCGTGCCCGCCAGTTTACATAAGGGACCTTATCACTTTCAGTTAATGGGTGAAGTTGAATTTGTGTTTGCGGTATCACCACATCACCGGCTGGCCGCGCTGGACAAAGTCATTACGCTGGACGATGTGCAGCAGGAAACCGCGATAGTGGTGGCCGATACCGCTATTGACAGTCAAAAACTGTCCAGCGGTCTGTTTGATAGCCGGCAAAAAGTGATAGTGGCTAATCTGGCACAAAAAATTACCGCACAAAAACAGGGATTGGGGGTAGGGTTTTTACCGCGCCATCTGGTGCAACAGCAATTGGCACGAGGCGAGTTGATTGCTAAACGCCATTTAATTCCGCGCGAGCCAGCTAAATTGTACCTGGCCTGGCATAAGCAGCAGCAAGGTAAGGCGTTACAATGGTTTTGTCAGCAATTGGCCGCCTATCCCTGGCCCGAAATATTTAAGCTTGAATATGAAATTTAATCCTGAAAAATGTTTTTAATCCTGAATAAGGTATTTTACTAATAAAAACGGCCGCAATAGCGGCCGTGGTATTAATGACACTGATTACGCTGTTGTCGGTGTTACTTCAGATCAAAGCGGTCAGCATTCATCACTTTGTTCCAGGCGCTGACAAAGTCGCTGACAAACTTTTGCTGTGCATCGCTGGCGGCATACACCTCTGCTAAAGCGCGTAACTGCGAGTTAGAGCCAAACACTAAATCGACCCGGCTGGCGCTCCACTTAATGTTACCGGTTTTGCGGTCACGACCGGTGAACTGCTTGGCTTCAGCGCTAGTGGGTTGCCACTGGGTATTCATATCCAACAAATTGACAAAGAAATCGTTGGTCAGGCTGCCTGGGGTGTGAGTTAACACGCCCTGTGCACTATGCTGGTAGTTGGCATTGAGTACCCGTAAGCCCCCAATTAGCACGGTCATTTCTGGCGCGGTTAGCGTTAACAGTTGCGCTTTATCCAGCAACAATTCTTCGGCAGATACCGTAAAGCGCTGTTTGCTGAAATTGCGAAAGCCATCAGCCATCGGCTCTAATACTTCAAAAGACTCGGCATCGGTTTGCTCTGCCGTGGCATCGGTGCGCCCGGCAATAAAAGGCACAGTGATGTTTAACCCGGCGTTGCGCGCCGCCTGCTCAATAGCTGCAGCACCGGCCAGTACTATGATATCGGCCAGCGACACCTTTTTATTACCGCTTTGTGCGCTGTTAAAGCTTTGCTGGATGTTGCCAAGCACCGAGAGGACTTTTTGCAGTTGCTCCGGCTGATTAACCTGCCAGTCTTTTTGCGGCGCTAAGCGGATGCGCGCACCATTAGCGCCGCCACGGAAGTCAGAGCCGCGGAAGGTCGATGCTGATGACCAGGCGGTATATACCAGTTCAGATACAGTTAGCCCACTGGCTAAAATGTGCTGTTTTAACTGCGCAATATCGGCATTATCCACGAGATCATAATCAACGGCTGGCAGCGGGTCTTACCAAATCAAATCTTCTGCCGGCACTTCCGGGCCCAGGTAACGGGCTTTAGGGCCCATGTCTCTGTGCGTTAGTTTAAACCAGGCGCGGGCAAAGGCGTCAGCAAACTCGTCAGGGTTCTTGTGAAAATGCTCAGAAATTGTCCGATAAGCCGGATCTTCGCGCATCGACATATCGGCGGTGGTCATCATAATACCCACGCGTTTCGCGGCGTTTTCTGCATCTGGCGCATGATCTTTCTCGGCGAGGTTTTTCGCTGCCCATTGATGCGCGCCGGCCGGGCTTTTCACCAGTTCCCAGTCATAACCGAATAACACATCGAAGTAGCTGTTATCCCATTGCGTCGGAGTTGGCGTCCAGGCACCTTCAATACCACTGGTAATGGTGTCACTGCCCTTGCCAGACTTAAAGCTGTTTTTCCAACCAAAACCCATTTCTTCAATGGGGGCGGCTTCTGGCTCAGGGCCAACATTGGCGGCATCACCGGCCCCATGTGCCTTACCAAAGGTATGGCCACCGGCAGTTAAGGCCACAGTTTCGTAGTCGTTCATCGCCATGCGGGCAAAGGTTTCGCGCACATCACGGCCAGAGCCCAGGGGATCTGGGTTGCCATCCGGACCTTCCGGGTTAACATAGATCAGGCCCATTTGTACTGCCGCTAACGGGTTGGCCAAGTCGCGTTCACCACTGTAACGTTTATTACCCAGCCATTCGGTTTCTGCACCCCAGTAGATATCTTCTTCCGACTCCCAGATATCGACGCGGCCGCCACCAAAACCAAAGGTTTTAAAGCCCATAGATTCCAGCGCCACATTGCCGGCTAAGATAAATAAATCGGCCCAGGACAGTTTGTTACCGTATTTTTGCTTTACCGGCCACAATAAGCGGCGGGCTTTATCCAGGTTGCCGTTATCAGGCCAGCTATTTAACGGAGCAAAACGCTGATTACCGGTGCCTGCACCGCCGCGACCATCTGCCGTGCGATAAGTGCCTGCGGCGTGCCAAGCCATACGGATCATAAAGGGGCCATAATGGCCATAATCGGCTGGCCACCAATCTTGTGAATCGGTCATGATATGGGTGAGATCACGTTTAACTTCGGCCAGATCTAACTGCTTAAAGGCGCTGGCATAGTCGAAGTCTTCTCCCAGAGGGTTGGATTTTTTATCGTTCTGGTGCAGGATTTTCAAGTTAAGCTGATTAGGCCACCAGTCCAGATTTTTGGAACAGCCGCCTGCTTTAGTGTTGGCGCCATGCATAAAGGGACACTTTCCAGCAGCATTATTGTTTTCATTATTCATTATTCATTAGTCACTCCAGTATTAAATGGTCAGAGAAAAATAAGTAGAAAAAATGTAGCTACTTATCGAACTTGCTAATGACTATAGACCTGAAGTATGGCGAAAGAAAGACAGTAAAAGCTATCGTCTTAATCGCTATTTGTGATTAGGATGGATATGTTAATCAATAACTAATTGGTATGGGGCAGCAAGCTTTTTCTGCTAAGCTTGTATTATTAGTCGCTACAAAGTATACATTTACCTCTGGAGAATTGATGAGAGTATCTCAAGCCATGCTGTTTGGGCCCTTACTTTTGCTATCCAGTTTTTGTCTTGTTGCAAGCCAGGCTTCCCCTTTGCGCATGGCGATGGCCGATTATCCACCGTTTTCTTATTATGCCGAAGGCGGCTATCAGGGCGAAGCATATGAAGCTTTTATTGCATTGATGGCAGAGTTAGAGCACCCTTATACTATCAGGTTGGTGCCGAATTTTGGCCGGGCGCTGAATGATTTACAGCAAGATAGCATTGATGGTTTTTTTCTGGCCAGCGAAAGTGCAGAGCGTAATCAGCTGGCGGTATTTTCTGAGCCGGTATTAACCACAGTATGGAGCTGGGTTTGGCTGTGCGATCGCGCTGATCTTGATCCGGCCACCGCGGCATTTAAACAGCAAGCCCGTATCGCGGCGCAAACCAACAGCAATATTTACCGCTGGTTGCAACAGCAGGGCTATCAAACGCTGTCAGGCACACAGGATATTCGCGGCCTTTTTGCGTTGCTCGATCATCATCGGGTGGATGCAGTGATGATGCCCCAGGATACCGCTGAATTATTAATAAGCCAGCAACAACATCAGCAGCCCCGATACCGATTGCTGATGCAACAACAACAGCCATTCGGCATTTATCTTGATAAAAATTTTGTCGCTAAATATCCGGATTTTATGCCAAGGCTGAATCAAGCTATCAAACAATGGCGTGCAGAACATTTAACATACCCAACTAAGCCAGCCCAAACGAAATGTTTGTAAAAATACGCCTGATTAAGGTTATTGCCCGCTGGGGTAATCAATGAATTATCTTGCCCATGCGGCCTTAGCACAGCCTAATCAGCACTCGCTGGTGGGAAATTTATTGGGCGATTTTTGTAAAGGGGTTTGTGTCGATGCCTTGCACCCGGCAATAAAGTCCGGCCTGCACAATCATAGAGCAACAGATCGTTACACCGACACTCACCCGCTGATCGTTAGCCAAAAAGTGCTGTTTAGCCCGCAGCGACGTCGCTTTGCTGCGGTGGCCATGGATGTGTTATTTGATCACTTTTTAATTCATCACTGGCAGCAGTTTTATCCGCAACCTTTTGAGCATTACAAAGCGCAATTGTATGCGGAACTGACTGAGGCGGCACCTTTAATGCCAAATGCAATGCGAAAAACCATGCTGCGCGTCTGCCAGCAAGATTGGTTTACCAGTTATCAGCAGTTACCCATGCTGGGGTTGGCGTTAGACCATATTGCGCAAAGAGTGCGTTTTAGTAATCAATTTAGTGGCATTATCGACGAAATTAGCCCACGTTATGCCCAATTAGAGCAGTGTTTCTTGCAGTTTTACCCACAGCTGCAGCAGCATTTGCAACAGCTGGGGCTGGAAACGGCTTAGCCTGCTGCGCGCAAGTGTGGCCTTAAATAATCGATGTCAGGGCCTTTAGGCACCACCTGGCTGGGGTTAATCATGGTATGGCTAAAATAATAATGGCGCTTGATATGGTAAAAATCTACTGTGTCTGCGACACCCGGCCACTGGTATAGCTCGCGGGTAAAGCCTGCCAGGTTGGGGTAGTCTTCCAGTCGTTGCTTGTTGCACTTAAAGTGGCCGTGATACACCGCATCAAAGCGAATAAGGGTGGTAAATAAGCGCCAGTCTGCTTCAGTCAGGTGTTCACCGGTTAAATACCGTTGTTTCGCCAGCAGGGCTTCTACTTTACTCAGTGCACTAAATAAGTGTTGGTAGGCTTTTTCATAGGCGCTCTGGCTGGTGGCAAAACCACAGAGGTAAACGCCATTATTAATATTGTGGTACACCAATTCGTTAATCTCATCGATGTCTGTTTGTAATGTGCTGGGGTAGTAATCTGCCGTGTTGCCGGTGAGATGGTTAAACGCGGTGTTAAACATGCGGATAATATCGGCCGATTCATTACTGACAATACAGTGTTGCTGCTTATCCCAGAGCAAAGGCACCGTCACGCGACCACTGTAGTCGGCCTGATGTCGGGTATATAGCTGATGTAGGTAGCGAGAATTAAATAAATGATCGCCACTGCTATGATTGTCCTTAGCAAATTCCCAGCCGTTTTCAAGCATATCGGGGCTAACCACGGACACGCTGATGTAGTCGGTAAGCTGTTTTAACTGTAAAAAAATTAAGGTGCGGTGAGCCCAGGGGCAAGCCAGCGATACATATAAATGGTAGCGGCCCGCTTCGGCTTTAAAGCCCGCCTTGCCGCTAGGTCCGGCGGCACCATCTGCCGTGATCCAGTTACGCAGCTGTGCGTTTTCACGCTTAAATTCACCGTCAGTGCTGTCGGTGTCGTACCATTTATCCTGCCAGTTGCCTTTTACTAATAAACCCATTGCAGACTCCTTAAACCGTTATGCCAGTGACGCGCACTGGATTAAGATAGGCTCACTCTAGCTAAATTCAGTCGCTACGGATATCGGATAATACCGGCAGGTTTATTCTATTATTTAGAAGATGCTGCTTTTTCGACACAATAATGCGCTTGCTGTGAGCCTGTGATAGGCTTTAGCCGTGACTATTTTGTTCAGGACGAGTTATGCCAGAGTACGCCATTCAGCCGACGCTAAGATTTTTCAGTGTTTGTGCTATACCCTTATTGTTATCATTCTCGCTGCCGTTAAAAGCGGCGCTAGGTTGGCATGGGCCTGAACCTTTTCGGCTGGCACAATTTGATGAGCGTGAATTTGATTTTAATCTGGAAAGCTTTTTACAGCGTTTGAGTTTTAGCCCCTCACCCCTGCAATCGTTCACCCCCTTATGGCAACAGGATGGCTGGTATGGCAGCGGCGGCAGTACCCGCAGTCGCGAGTTTTATGTGCATTCGATGTTTCAGAAAAAAATAGCCTTTGATATGCCGGGCTTTGCCGGCGTCAGAGTCAGCCGTAATGAAGATCTGGATGGCCGTTATGATCGCCAGCTTATCGGCGCCGGCTATTACAGTGAAAAAACCGATACCGAATACAGCCTGTGGGGCGATGTCACGGGAGCTAAAGATCAGTTGGAATTGCAATTTGAACTAAAACAGTACTTTGCTAATGGCAGCTGGCTGAGCTCAGCGTTGATATTGACCGATGCGTTTTATAACAGCAAAACCTACACCGACAACCGTTATGAAACGGCTCCCGTTACCTGGTATCTGGCCGGTGGCTGGCAATTGGCGCAGCATCAGTTCTATGGTTTTAGCAATATTAATTTTAACACTGAGTTTGTGGTCGCTGAGTCTGAGCAACGTCTGCGTGCTAAGCAATACAGTGCGGGGCTGGGCTGGAACTGGCAGCTTAACAGTGCTTTGCAATTTACCTTGCAAGGCCATGGCCGGTATAGTCAGCGGCTGCAGCAAAATTTACTGCATAACGCTGATGATTCAACGCGGCAACGGCATTATTTTGAACTAACTGCGCAGTGGCAGCACTTTGCCCATGGTGCCACTGGTGCCAATGGTGCCAGTGGGGACAGTCAGGCACAGTTTTGGTATGGCCTGCATGCGCTTAGTTTAAATGAACGCGATAGCCGCTTTGCTATGGGGGCAGAGCACTCTGCCTACCGGCGTGAGCTCTATGCCTTTGCTGGTATGCACTGGCAATTTACTAACCGCTTAAGCTTAGGTCCGGTGCTATACCTTGGCTATGCTAAAGCGCGGCATGAACTACCGGTATTTAGTGACACTGCCCTGAACGATAGCGGCCTATTGGCGAAAATAAGCCCAAATCTGACGCTGTTGTTATCAGAAAAAACCGGTGCCAGACTGGTACTAAACCCCAGTATTAAATTACATCAATTGCAATTTGGCGGCGGTAATGTGCAATTGCACATTCCATTTTGATTGCTGCGAATACTGGCAGAGGCTGGTTAATTCAGGCTTTGCCTTCTGTTATAGTGCTACGCAAGCTAAGCAATCAAGTTAAGGTACCAACTATGCAAATCATCAGGCGATTATTGCCAATAACGTCGCTCCTGGCGGCAGTGTATACGGGCACCCTTACTGCAGCGGTGCCCGTTGCTGCCACAGCACAGGCGCCATCGCCACATCAGGCTTTTTTTAAGCAACTGGCAAGCCATTGTGGTCAGGCATTTGCCGGCAGCCTGACACTGGAGCCACCCGGAGATGACATGCTCACCGGCACTGAGCAATTAATAGTCCATGTGCGCCACTGCACTGCTACGCAATTAAAACTGGCCTTTCATATTGAACTGGAGCAGAGCCAGGACTGGGATAGATCCCGCACCTGGATTTTTACGCTGCATGATGAGCAGTTGGAGCTTAGGCACGATCATCGCAAAGCGGATGGCCTGCCGGATAGCACCACTATGTATGGCGGCTTTTCTGTGGGGCCAGGCACGGCCACCAGCCAGTTATTTCAATCGACAGAGCGGACTGAACAAAGCGGCTATTTTCGTGGCTGGCGGGTAGAAGTTGAACCCGGCGTACGTTACACCTATGGCACAGTGCGCCGCGATAACTGGAGCTGGCGTATTGATTTTGATTTAAGCCAGCCACTGGCAGAACTGCCGCCTGCGGCCTGGGGTCAGCAATAAGGCTGTCACTTTGTCTCAAATGCGTGAGCTATATAGGAAATAAGCAATGACAGTACATCACCTTTATCCGATCGGCACCCAGGGCCAAGCCTGGGGCGTCGATGAAAAAGCGCTCTGGCTCAGTGAGCAGCGTATACAACGGCACTATGCCAAAGAAGTATTACCTGCGCTGCAACAACTGCCGGCAGCGCTTAAATTACAGCAATATGGCGAGCTCGATTACCGCATATTTGGCGCGGGCTGTTATCCGCTGTTTGCCGTGTTAAGCCAGCAGTGGCAAGCAGATCGGCCAACAGTGTTAATCACCGGCGGTGTGCATGGTTATGAAAGCAGTGGTGTGCATGGCGCCTTGCGCTTTATTAGCAGTAAGGCAGCGCAGTATGCCGGGCAGGTCAATGTGCTGGTGGCGCCCTGTATCAGCCCCTGGGGCTATGAAACTATTAACCGCTGGACACCGCTGGCGGTGGATCCTAACCGCGCTTTTGTGGCCAATAGTCCGGCGCAGGAATCGGCATTGCTGATGCAATTTATTGCCAAAGCAGCCCCAGAGGTATTACTGCACATTGATTTACATGAAACCACCGACTCAGATAACAGCGAGTTTCGCCCGGCCAAAGCCGCCCGCGATGGCACGGTAAATACTAACTGGAATATTCCGGATGGTTTTTATCTGGTGGGTGATAGCGCAAACCCGCAGCCGGCTTTTCAGCAGGCGATTATTAAGGCGGTGGCTAAGGTAACACACATCGCGCCTGCTGATGAGCAGGGGCAACTGATCGGTGAAACCTTAGCCCAACCTGGCGTGGTCAATTACCCGAAAAAGGCGCTGGGTTTATGTGGCGGTATGACTAAGGCGCGCTATGTCACTACCACTGAAGTGTACCCAGATAGCCAGCACACCAACGCTGAGCAGTGTATTGAGGCGCAAGTGACGGCGATTTGTGCGGCTGTGGATTTTGTAATAGCCAACGCCTAGCCGTTTGAGTAATTACAAAAGATTACGGTTTTTGACCGATTGTTAGTTAAAATAATGAACTACGAACAGCCGTAATTTATTTTATTTATATATTTCAGTTAGTTAAATTTTGGCCGGTTTTTTGCTTTTCCGATATGGACATCACTTAACAATAAAAGGAGCCTTAACATGAGATTATTTTCCAGCACCCCTATAGCGGCAGCATTGGTAGCAGCTTTACTGACAGTCAGTGCCGTGCCGGCCGTGGCCGGGCCTGCCGATATTAGTAAAGTCGTGGGTAATACTTCGGTTGCCGCCAATAGTCACAGTGGTGATATTTCCAATGTCAATGGCAGCATTCGTCTGCAACAACAGAGCCGGACCGGCAAACTGACTACCGTTAATGGCAGTATCACGCTGGCACAACAGGTCAGTATTGAGCAGGCTGAGACAGTCAACGGCAGTATTCGCGGCGAGTCTCATTTACAGGTCGCGCGTGGGCTGAGTACTGTGAATGGCAGTATTAGCCTGAGTGAGCATAGCGACATCGGTGGCAATATCAGTACCGTTAATGGTGCTATTAACGTCGATAACAGCCAGGTAAAGGGTGCTATCAGTACCTTAAATGGCAATATTAGCCTAACCGGCGACAGCCATATCGGCGGTGATATAGTGTTTAAAGCGAAGCAAAAACGTAAAAGCTGGTTTGGCCGCGATACATCCACGCCGCCAACGCTGACTATCGCTGCCGGAGTTAAGCTGGATGGCAAGATCATTCTGGATCAGGAAGTCACCTTGCAACTGGCTAACCCGGCGTTGCAACAACAAGTTGAGATCCGCTACGGTAAATGATGTTGCCGCCATTGCTCAAAGCCCGCCAGGGTGTGAACCGGTTTATCGGTATACCAAGCAGAGCGCTATAATGTCATTAGTCGCGTATGAAGTACCTGATTGCTTACTGCGCACTTGCGTCGAACAGGCAAAGTAGTGTTAACTGCTTGTGGTGGTATGCAAGGTATTGCTACAAACTGGTTACAGAGGCCGGCTGATGAATACGTGTTTTTTAGGATTAGTACTGATGCTTCAGCTAGTGGCCACGCCAGAGCAGGTGCGTTATACCGGTACTGATCTGGCCGAAGATAAACGTTCCGACTTTCCCTTAGCGCTGTTGCAGGCAGCTTTGCAGGCCAGCGATGGCCAGTACCAGTTGGTTAAATCGGCTGACTCGTTAAAACAAAGCCGAGCCTTAAAGCTGCTGGCAGAAAACCAACATATCGATGTGGTCTGGAGTATGACCTCAGTCGAGCGCGAGCAGGATTTAATGCCTATTCGGGTGCCGATTTTTATGGGGCTCGAAGGCGCCAGGGTTATGCTTATCCATCAGCAGCAACAAAGCCGATTTACAGAGCGCCTGGCGGATGGTTTATTGCGGCGCTTGCTGATTGGGCAGGGGCATGATTGGGTCGATGCTGATATTTTAGAGGAAAACGGTTTTACTGTGATGCGCAGTGCCAGTTATCCGGTGCTGTTTAATGTGCTGGAGCAGCAGCGTATAGATGGGTTTGCCAGAAACGTTATTGAAGTGAGTGCTGAAGCCCGCGACGTTGCAAAGCGCAATATTGTTATTGAAAAAGCTTGGTTACTGTATTATCCGACGGCAAATTATTATTTTGTTAGTAAAGACAATGCTAAGCTAGGCCGGGCCATTGAGCAGGGCTTAATGCGGATGTTACAAAGTGGCGCCATGCAGCAAATGTTGGCAGACTATTACGCTGAAGACTTAGCGGCATTAGCGTTAGAGCAACGTCAGCTGGTTCGCCTGCACAACCGATTGCTTCCCCCCGACACTCCCCTTGGCAACACCCTGCTTTGGCATCCGTTAGTGCGGCAATGGCTTAAACAACCCAGCGCCCAAACGGCAATGGAATAAAAGCGATAGTGCCAAAGCGCTTTAAGCTAAGCCTTATTCAGTACTTAATGACCCTGCCAGCCCAGTGCTTTAATATTTTGCAGCAGCTGCGGCTCAAGGTTATTGATATAAATATCAGCCCCGGTATCATTGAGCATTGGATAAGCAGAGTTGTCGCTGCTATTGTCCAGGTTAGCCATACCAATGTATCCCATTGGCGACGCCGGAAAGTCTGCAATAAGCTGCTGGTATTGCTGGGTAGCGGCGGCGCGCTCGCCACGTTTAGCCAGTTTAAAAGCCAGATTGTATTGGTGGGCAATGGAGACAGGGTCCAGCCGATGTGCCTGTTGTATTGCTAACCAGGCGTCCTGGCTGCGGCCAAGTCGCTCTAAGGTGGCAAAACGCCATAAATGGGCTTGAGCTAAATTAGGGTTTAGGCTGAGGGCTTTGTTTAACGCCTGCAATGCCGTATCGTTATCGTCGTTTAGATAGTACAGCACTAGTCCACGCACGGCATGAGCCTCGGCCAGTTCAGGAGCCAGTACTAAGGCTTTGGCCAGATGTTGTTCGGCCAGTCTGGCGGCGATATCCGCTTTTAGCACGCCAAAGCTGGCTCTGCCTTCAGCCAACAAAATAATAGTGTCGGCCAGGGCAACATAAGCCATGGCATAGTCTGGATCTATGACGATCGCTTGTTCAAATAAGCGGCGTGCTGTCTTAAGGGATTCGGCTGTGTGCAGCCGGTATTGCTCAAGGCCGCGCAGGTATATCAGGTAAGCGTCACTACTGGACGTCGCGCTCTGGTTGCTAAGGCCACCTGGCGGCAGGTAGCGGTTTTGCAACAGATTAACCACAGTTCGCGCTATCTCAGTTTTAATAGCCGATATCTCAGTCAGTTCGCGGGTATAGCTTTCAGACCATAGGGTCCTGCCATTAGCAGCATTTATTAACTCTACTCTTAAGCGCAAGCGGTTGCCGCTACTATATACACTGCCACTGAGTAAGGTTTCTACTTGTAAGCGTTTGGCAATATCTATCGGAAAGACATTCTGCTGTGAAAGCACAAAGCCGGCACTGGCAGAGGCCACTTGCAGGCCGCTAACCTGCCCCAGCATAGTTGCCAATTCTTCAGTAATGCCCAGTGCCAGGTATTGCTGATCGTTGTTGGGGCTTTGATCCAAAAAGGGCAGCACGGCGATTGAACTGGCTTTAACGGTGTTCAGCAGTCCTTCGCTACGTTTAGCAAAGTCGGTGCGGGCATGATTAAAATAGTGCAGAGCCAGCATAAAAGAGCCAATGATTATCACAGCTAAACCTAACCACCATTGCCAACCCAGCTGTTTGGGTTCATCTGCATCATCTACTTGTGTGACTTTAATGCCCTGCGTCGTAATATCAAAATACCAGGACAAATAAAAGACGATGGGGAAACAGGCAAACAAGAAAATAGTCAGGCTGGTGGCGACAAAGGGGCTGAGATTTAACAGCGGAGTGACCACAGAGATAACTTGCAGCAGCAGCCAAATAATACCCAGAAAAGGAATAAAAGTTTGAATGACTTTGCGCCGCCGTAACTCTGATAAAAAACGCATGAGCACTTTCAATGATGTCTCCCTGACTCTGCTAAGGCTAGCCGCTGACATTTTTTATTAAAGCGATACAATTTAGCGGCTTAAAGCTAACTTGCTCAAGCCTAGCAGCGGTTAACCATTTAACCAAGTAAAGAGGCTGAAAGTTTAAGATCTAAATACAGCACTGAGCAACGATCACCTTTAGTTTGGCTGTTGTTAGGGTAGCCGCCGCCGCTTAACATGTTACCTGCGCCGCACAGGGGGCTTGCGTAATGCAGTCAAACTAGTGTTAACTGCTTGTAGTGGCAAACATACTTTGTTACACCCCGGTTACAGAGGCAGGTTAATGAATA
Organism: Arsukibacterium sp.; assembly: GCF_036735525.1. Classification (NCBI taxonomy): domain Bacteria; kingdom Pseudomonadati; phylum Pseudomonadota; class Gammaproteobacteria; order Chromatiales; family Chromatiaceae; genus Arsukibacterium; species Arsukibacterium sp. The sequence continues at coordinate 15,417 of NZ_DAINOE010000006.1, forward strand.
GCTGTTTATTAGGATTAGTGCTGCTGGCTCAGCTGCTGGCTGCGCCTGAGCCAGTGCGCTATGCAAGCCAGGGGCTGGTGGAGGATAAGCGCTCAGACTATCCGTTGGCGTTGTTACAGGCGGCACTGGCGGCCAGCGACGGCCACTATCCGTTGGTTGAAACAGCCAGTGCATTAAAACAAAACCGGGCATTAAAGCTACTGGCTGAAAATCAGTATATTGATGTGGTATGGAGCATGACCTCGGTGGAGCGTGAGCAGGATTTGCTGCCAATGCGGGTGCCGATTTTTATGGGGCTGGAAGGCGCCAGAGTCATGCTTATTCACCGTGAGCAACAAGCCCGCTTTAATGAGCGGCTGGCCGATGGTTTATTGCGGCGTATGTTGATTGGCCAGGGCCATGATTGGGTGGATGCCGATATTTTAGAACAAAATGGTTTTAGTGTGATGCGCACTGCCAGCTACCTGGGTTTATTTAACCTGCTGGAGCAAAAGCGCATTGACGGTTTTGCCAGAAACGTCATTGAAATTGGCGAGGAGGCGCGCTTAATGGCGCCACGCGAGCTGGTGATTGAAACGAGCTGGTTGCTATATTACCCCACCGCAAATTATTTTTTTGTCAGTACAGAAAATGTTAAGCTTGCTACAGCCATAGAGCAGGGCCTGCTGCGATTGTTGCACAGTGGCGCTATGCAACAGATGCTGGCCGAGTATTATGCCGATGATCTGGCTAGGCTGGCACTGGCAGAGCGGCAGTTGGTGCGCCTGCATAATCGGCAGTTACCGCCCGGCACACCAATAGCAAACAGCGTGCTCTGGCATCCTCTGGTGCAGACATGGCTGCAGCAGTCTGGCACTGCAGTGGCCACAGACTAACTCAGAACATGCTCAGATATCTGCTGAGACTCTTCCATGCTCTAAACAGGATAAAACTCAATTTATGCAATATGTAACCTTAGGCAGCAGCCGTTTGTCAGTGTCGAGAGTCTGTTTAGGCAGCATGACCTGGGGTTGTCAGAACAATCAGGCGGATGCCGATGAACAGCTGAATTATGCGCTGGCGCAGGGTGTGAATTTTGTTGATACCGCTGAAATGTATGCGATACCGCCCACTGCCGATACTTATGGCGCCACCGAGCGCATTATAGGTGACTGGTTAGCCCGAACTCAGCAGCGAAATAACATAGTACTGGCGACAAAAATGGCCGGTAGCGGCCTGGCGCATGTCCGGCAGGGTGGCGAGATGACGCCGCAAACTTTAATTGAGGCGGTAGACGGCTCCTTACAACGCTTACAAACCGATTATATCGATGTCTATCAACTACACTGGCCGAATCGGGTGTCACCGCATTTCGGCCGGCATAAACCGGGGCGCATCAGCTTTACTGAGGTCGATGCGCAGCAGCAGACGGAGCAAATGCACGGCTTATTGCAAGCGCTACAACACTGCGTACAGGCCGGTAAAATTCGCTACTGTGGCTTGTCGAATGAAACGCCCTGGGGGATCAGCCAGTATTTAAAGCTAAGTGAGCAGCATGGTCTGCCGCGCATGGTGTCAATTCAAAATGAATTCGGCCCCCTGCATACCAAAGACTGGCCCTATCTGATTGAGCAGTGTGTGCATGAAAATATCGCTTATTTGCCCTGGTCACCACTGGCCGGTGGGGCCTTAACCGGCAAATACCTGGGGGGCGCCAGACCTGCTGGCTCACGCTGGAGCATGCTGCAGCGCAATGGGCTGTTCCGTGACACTCCAGAGTCAGAGCCGGCGATAGCTGCCTTTACGGCACTGGCGGCGGCGCATGGTTACAGTGCCGCCGAACTGGCCTTAGCCTGGGTTGATCAGGTCGATGGTGTTAGTGCCACTATTATTGGCGCGACCAGTCTGGCGCAGTTACAGCAAAATATTGCGGCCTTTTCACGGCCGTTAACCACCGCCATACTGGATGATGTCGCACAGTTTTTACAGCAGCATCCGCAGCCTTATTAATGTCTTGCCTTGGCGGTCAGTATTAAAAAGACGTGCTAATTAAATAGCCGGTATAGCCGACAAAGATCGTCAATAATAATGCTGCTTCCAATCGGTTGATACGGCCGGTTTTTTTGATGCCTATGCCCATGACTAACAGCGCCAGCGTCAGGCCAAACATCAGCGTCCAGTCACGGCTTAGCAGCAGCGGGTCTACTGCCATTGGTTGGATTAACGCAGCTATTCCCACTACCGCCAGGGTATTAAACAGGTTTGAACCAATAATGTTACCCAAGGCAATGTCGTGCTCGCCTTTTTTGATGGCCATTAGCGATGACGCCAATTCAGGTAGTGAGGTGCCAATAGCAACTACAGTTAATCCTATCACCAGATCACTGACCCCCAGGCTTTGGGCGATGAATACCGCACCATACACTAGCATCCTGGAGGCAATAATCAGCAACAATAACCCCAGTACCAGCCAGCCAAGGGCTTGTTTTAAGGTCATGCTGTTGTTGCTTAGTGCTAAGCTCATCTCTGCTGCCAGCTTATCTTGCGGGTTACGCCTGCTTTGCCACACTGACCAGGCCATGAGGGTGGCAAACACCGCCAACAAGCACCAGGCGTCAAACCGGCTTAACTGATGATCAAACAGTTGCCAGCCGGCAAACAAGGTAATGGCCAATAAAATGGGTAATTCTTGCTTCAGGACCTGCGAATTAACCTTAATCGGGCTGAGCAGGGCAACCAGACCAATGATCAGCGCTATGTTGGTGATGTTGGAGCCATAGGCATTACCCAGCGCCAGTGCCGGGTTACCGTCGGCGGCGGCCATGGCCGACACCACCATTTCCGGGGCAGAGGTGCCAAAACCCACTACCAGCATCCCAATCAGCAGCGGCGGCATGCCGGCAAAACGGGCGCTAGCCGAGGCGCCATCTACAAAACGATCGGCACTCCATACTAAGAGTATCAAGCCAGATAGCAATGACAGCAGGGCGAGCAACATAACACAATCCTATGTGCTAGAGTGTGCGCTAGCATAACAGTTACCAGGCTGCTTAGACGCTGCATGCATAAAAAATAAACATCAGTTAGGTCGCTTGCTTTTTGGTTAATTTGAATTAAAGTGATATTAAATTGATATCATATTGAGGGAAGGCTATGTTGCAGGAACGAATGATTAACAGCAAAGGCGGCTTTGGCATGGTAGCGGTACTGTTGTTACTGCAGTTATTGATGCTGGCGGCGGTGGCGATTATACCGGGCTTTCTTAAAGCACTTTTTTTAATCGCGGCTGTGGTGGTTTTTGTCTGCTGGTTTGGGTTTTATATGGTGCAGCCGAACCAGTCGGCCGTGCTGCAGTTATTTGGCCGTTATGTCGGCACCGACTTAAACAATGGCCTGCGCTGGTCTAACCCGTTATACAGCAAGCAGAAAGTGTCATTGCGGGTGCGGAACTTTGAAAGCAGTAAAATGAAGGTTAATGACAGTGCCGGCAATCCGGTCGAAATTGCGGCTGTGGTGGTGTGGAAGGTGGTCGACAGTGCTGAAGCAGTGTTTGAAGTGGATAACTACGAGAACTTTGTCAGTATTCAAAGTGAATCGGCGATCCGGCATTTAGCCTCCAGCTACGCTTATGATGCCGGCAACGACGAGGCCATTAGTCTGCGCAGCAGCACCGATGAAGTCACCGAGCTGTTAAAAAGTGAAATTCAGGCACGGTTAAATAAAGCCGGGGTGCAGGTATTAGAAGCGCGCATCAGCCATCTGGCCTATGCCCCGGAAATCGCCAGTGCCATGCTGCAACGCCAGCAAGCCGCGGCCATAGTGGCTGCCCGCAAGCAAATTGTGGAAGGGGCGGTGGGCATGGTGGAATCGGCGCTGGAAAGTTTATCCGAGCGCAACATTGTTGAGCTGGACGACGAGCGCAAAGCGGCCATGGTGGGGAACTTGCTGGTGGTATTGTGCGGTGATCATCATGTGCAGCCGGTACTCAATGCCGGCAGCCTGTATTAGTAGAGGCGTCTGTGGCAAAAAAAGCCTTTGCCTTACGGCTGGACGACAAAATGCTCAGCGCCCTGCAGCGCTGGGCAGATGATGAATTCAGAAGTGTAAACGGCCAGATAGAATACCTGCTGCATGAGGCGCTGCGCAAAGCCGGGCGTTTAAACGTTAAACAGCAAGACGTTAATCAGCAAGACCTTAATGAGCAACACAGGGATGGCACCGCAACGCCGGCAACTATGGCAGTAACCCCCGAAACCAAAGGCAGTTAGCGCACTTGGGCAACACGCAGTGCTATGGAATATAATGCATTCGTCGACTATGCTTTTTATATTCGATACCGCTAAAGTCCTGCATAAATTTGAAACATTTTGTTAGCGAGTTACAACGCCGCTCGGTTTTTAAATCGATACTGGTTTATCTGGGTCTAAGCTGGTTACTACTGCAAGTTATTGCTGTACTTAGCAATACCCTAAGCCTGCACCCCTTGCTGGGCTCTGGGCTGTTGGTGTTGATGCTCTGTGGCCTGCCTATCGTCATTTATCTTGCCTGGTATTTCGAGTTTAGCCTCAGTGGTGTTAAGGCTACCGCCAGCCTGAACGAGCAAGAAACGTCCACTGTGACACCCGGCATTAAGCAATGGGCTGGCCTAGCCTTAGTGCTGCTGTTATCTGGCTATCTGGGTGTTGCCTATTACGGTTCGATTAAGCAACAGTGGCTGGCGACACAGCAGGCCGAAGCCGAAGCGCTCATAGCCAGAAGCATTGCCAGCAGCATCGCCGTTTTGCCCTTTACAGATATCAGCCCGGCGCAAAATCAGAGCTATTTAGCACTGGGCTTAGCAGAAGAAATCACCAGCTTACTTGGCAGTGCCGGCAATTTTAAAGTGTCGGCGTCACGCTCCAGCCAGTTTTTAAGCGAGCAGGGCTTATCCGCACAGCAAATCGGCCAACGGTTACAGGTGGCAACGGTACTAACCGGTAGTGTGCAGGCCAGTGAAAACCGGCTTAATGTGCGGGTGGAATTAGTGGATGTAAACAGCGGCAGTACTTTGTGGAGTAATAATTATGCCCGCAATGTAACGGATGCATTTGATATAGAACAGGATATTGGCCGTTCTGTGGTTAACCTGTTACAAGATAAATACGCTGAAGGCGGTAGTCTGCTCACGCTGGACAGTACCCGCAACGCCGATGCCTATGTGCTGTACTTAAAAGGCCGCGAGCAATACCGCAAACAAACCACCGAAGCGATGCAACAAGCCCGTCTGCTATTTGAGCAAGCGCTGGCGTTAGATCCTGAATATGCCAGAGGCTATGTTGGGCTGGCTGACACCCTGGTATTGTTGGCAGAAACGCCGGGCGGTTTTGGTGTTATTAAAACGGATATAGCGACCAGCTTAGCGCAGCAAAATATTGATAATGCCATGTCGCGCCAACCGGAAAATGCTGAGGCTCACGCGGTTAAAGGCGTGATTGCTTTCGTATTGAATGAATTTGAACAGGCCATTAATCACTATGATAACGCTATAGAGCTTAATCCCAGTCTCGCCATTGCTTATATGTGGAAATTTCTGGCGTTAAATTCATTGCAGCGCTTTGATGAGTCGTTGTTAGCGCTACAGAAAGCACACGAGCTGGACCCGTTATTTCTGACTAGCAGTTATAACTTAGGAATGACCCTAACCAAATTTGGCCGCTTTAACGAAGCTGAAGCGATATTTCAGCAAATAAAAATAGATTATCCTGAGTCGACTTTTTCATATCAGGGTTTGGCGGATCTTTATTTTAGCCAAGGAAATCTTGTTGGCACCATCCGTGAGGCTAAGTTAGCGAGCCAAGTATCACCAGACGATCAAAGGCTGGCCCTCAAACTGATTGGCCAGTTATTGAATCTCGGTTTAGCCAGCATTGTGAAACAGTTGGAAAAGGACCCGAATTTGAAAAGTACGGTTGCGTTGTATCAGCCGACATTCTTCGTCCAGGAGCAAAACTTTGTGGCACTATTTGACCATTTAGCATTTAGTGTAGCAGCGAGTCCAGACGATTACTGGGTGCAATTTGAGGCTGGCTGGTATTACTCAATGTTTGGTGATAAACCGCAAGCGGTGACTCTTTTTATTGAGAATTCAAATCACTTAAATACTTCTGATTTATTTGCTATGCCGCACTGTTCGCCAGCGATTGAAATCGCCTGGGCGCAATTACAGCTTGGCCATCAGGAGATTGCGCATAGTTTGATTAATCAGTGCAAAGCTTTACAGGGGGACTTGGCTTCTAAGGTAACTTATTTTGAGCTTTACTATTTGGCTGCACGTATCAACGCGTTACAAGGCCAGCCAATAGATGCAGTTAAGGCATTAAAAAAGGCGATTGATAGCGGATGGCGCGAATATTGGACTAAACATGATCCGTTACTGGCAAGCCTGATAGATAATACGGAATTTCAACAGTTACTGCAGTTTCTGGACGAGGATTTGGCCCGGCAAAAAGCAGAAGTACTAACGCTGTTTGCCGAAGAGTTTCCGAATAAATAAAAGCACTAAATAAAAAGAGGCAGTAGCCTCTTTCTATTTCTACCGTTACCTACAGCATGAATTATGGAGTTTCGCAGGGTGTTAGTTTGCTACTACTCGCTGCCGTCTTATTACCAATGCGACTAAACCGAATAACAGTAGTGCAATAGAGGCGGGTGCGTTAACAGGGGTAATATCCGGACCTGTAGTTGCGGGCAAAATACGTAATATCTCCTGATCTGAATAGAACATGGTGCGGGCATCAACCACTAAATCAGTACTCCGGCTAACACTGTCATAGCCACAGACATCAATGAACTCTTGACTGTCATCATCTTCCGGGTCAAAACTCGGGTTTTCTTTAGTAATACATCTTTCCCGAAATTCTACTAAGTTACCTGGCTCACTACTGGTCCAAAAAAACTTGCCCATGCTTGCAGACAAGCCGACACTCACCGATACTAAATAATCACCCGGTGCCAAGATAGAAAGTGGCGGAGTATTTAAGGTCACCCAACCTTTATTAATGATGCCATCTGGGGTGAGCACATCTCCTGTAGTATTAATTTCACCGGCGAGTGACAAGCCATTAATTAACCAATTTACGTCGTAAAGCACATTGGGCGTGTCAAAATACAGGCTGAAAAAACCAAACATCGAAAGCGCATCACCCTGAGCAAATTCCCAAACACAGGGTTCGCCGTATACTGCTAATTCTAACGCCGCCACCTCAGCATCAAATTGCGCTTCGGTAATCCGGTCATAACTTAATTCGGTTCGCCAATAATCAATGTCTTGTTCTAAATCATCTACATGGCTTTGATCGTAGCCTTTAATACAGTCATTAGGTACTGCGCCTAAGCCTCTGCCTCCCCCTCCTATAATCCGCAAAATACTGTTGTCTGCTTTCGGGCTGCCAAAAAAGTCCACGTCAAAAGCAGACTCTATAATACCGGCCTCGTTTAGATATTGGTTATCAACATAATAAAAAGCCTCTGAGAAATTAAGGCTTAAATCGCCTCTGCCACTAGTTCTGGTAAGCGCCGCTTCGGCAAATTGGGCAAACAAAAACAAGACTAATAAAGGCAGGGTAAGCAGTTTTAGTGTGGTGGACATAGTTATTCCTTATTAAAAGGTGAGGTACTTATGCCAACAGCTACCAGACAACAACAGGTAAAGGCTTACTTTTTAACGGCGATGTGAGGCTGGTCAAAAACTAAGCAAGTTTTAAGCCGTAAATTAAATTTAATTAACATACAAGTAGTTACTAATTTTCAATTGTTGTCTAAACTGCTTTTTGCAAAGAAATCTGACATTTAGGTGCTGTGGCTTGATATAAAATAGACGAGTAACTACGTTGAAATAACTAATCTGGCTTCGTTGGTCTAACCCCTTATATAGCAAACAAAAAGTGTTGCTACGGGTGCGGAACTTCGAAAACAGCAAAATGGAGGCCAATAACAGTGCTGGCAATCCGGTGGAAATTGCGGCTGTAGAAGTGAGGAAAATGGTCGAGTTATTCAGCGTCCAGTCTATTAAGAACAATATGTTATGCAAAATATTTGACCGAATTTTCCAACAATCTGCAAGCCCATGTAGTGGCGCAACAGTTGATGACCACAACAGAGGCGGCAGCTTATCTCAACCTGAACAATTATATGCTGCAAAGTGTCGTTGGCGCTGCCATTATGGGGGTGCTGACTTCCGTTATAGTGGCGTTTTTTCTGGGCACTACAGCCCGCTAAGCGCCTTTTGCTCTGCCTGCTCCAGAATCACCGCGCCGTTGCCTTTAGCCGCCAACATATCATCCGGATTATACAGCGGGCATTTGCTCATACTAAGGCAGCCACAGCCAATGCAGCCGGTCAGGTTATCGCGCAACGATTGCAGGTAGGCAATACGGCCATCCAGCAGACCTTGCCAGTGTGTTGACAGCTGTTGCCAATCGGCCACTGTTGGCGTGCGGTTATCCGGCAGGGATAAGAATGCCTGCTTAATCTCATCCAGGCTGATTCCAACTTTTTGCGCCGCCTTAATTACTGCAATGCGCCTGAGTACCTCGGGTTTATAGCGGCGCTGATTGCCCGCGTTGCGCCAACTGCGGATCAACCCTTGCTGCTCGTAAAAATGCAGAGTACTGACATTAATACCACAGCGTTTAGCGACGACACCAACACTCCAAATCGGCTCGGTCATCTGTTGCTCCTGATTTTTTTCGATGTCTGGCAAAAAAGGCTTTACCTCAACCTTTGTTGAGGTTTTAACCTGTCAGCTCACTTAATGCAAGGAGAGGTTATATGTACTTAGAACATGTCAATTTAGTGGTCGCAGATATTGCTGAGGTTTTACCCTTTTATCATGCCGCTTTTCCGCACTGGCGGGTAAGGGACCAAGGTCATGGCGAATGGTATGGCAAGCCCTGTAACTGGCTGCATTTTGGTGATGATTACCATTACCTGGTATTTAGCGACCATGGTGAGGGGGCCAACCGGGACCTAACAGGCCACAGCGTTGGTTTGGCACACTTTGCCTTTGTCACCACCAACCTGGCGGCGCTGATAGAGCGCTTGGCACAGGCTGGATTTGCGGTGGATGCGCCCGGTGCACAGGAACCGTTTCGTGAAAATGTTTACTTTATCGATCCGGCCGGCTTTGAAGTGGAGTTTGTTCAGTACCTGAGTGACGTCCCGGCCGAGCGAAATTTAAACCGTGCAGTGTCTCAGGAGGCGGTGTGATCTACTGATACTCTCACACAGTTCTGCCTATGTAGGTCTGTGACAGAGTGACTTAGCGGGGCCTTATCCAAAGCATTTAATTTAACCTTTACACCGTGCTTTGGTTGACAGGATCAGTTATTTTAGTGCGCAAACGAAAAAAATATCAAAGGGTTGCCATCGCTATGCAAAAGGAACAACAGGATACACCCAGCCAATTACCGGCCAGTTTAATGGTGCTCGTTGCGCTGTTGCAGGGGCTGGCTTTGCTGTATTTGCACCAGGCCATCGAACTTCATTACTGGCCACACAATCAGCCATCGTGGTTGTTTGCTTTTTATAGTGTGGCTTTTATTTGGCCTAGCATGCTGCTGCTGGGGCTGGATAAAAACAACGTTCTCGCCATGGTAAAACTCACCCTGCCTTTTGCGCTGCTTAGCGCGCTGCTGGGCTTCTACGTCGGCCATCAGGTCACGCCGCTTGAACACATTCGCTTTAATGCGCTGTTGTTCAGCTTTGTGCTAACCATGGCCATTGCTACCTTTAAAGGCTTGATGTACAGCCAGCTGTGGGCCAGTGGTGAGCGCTTCACCTATAGTGCTTTGTTTCTCTGGTCCTGGCGTAACTTCCTCACGTTGTCGTTGGCGCTGTTATTTGCCGGCAGCTTTTGGTTGGGGCTGGTGCTGTGGGGGGCCTTGTTTAAGTCCATTGGTATCGACTTCTTCAACGAGCTGTTTCAGCAGCGCTGGTTTTATTATCCAGCCATCGCGCTGGCAAATGGCTTTGGAATAATCATTTTTCGCAATCTTAGCCGCATTATCGATACCATAGCGCGGCTGCAACAAGCTTTAATGAAATTTCTACTGGTGGCATTATCACTGGTTTCGCTGCTATTTCTCGGCGCTCTGCCTTTTACTGGACTTGAGCCGCTGTGGCAGAGTGGTAGCAGTAGTCTGATTTTATGGATGCAGGCGCTGATGCTGTTTTTTGTCAATGCGGTCTATCAGAATGACGCAGACAACAGACCTTACCCGGTATGGCTACACCGTTTTATCTATATCGGTGTTGCACTGCTTCCTATCTACAGCCTGATAAGCTTTTATGGATTGAGTCTGCGAATTGATCAATATGGTTGGAGCCTCAGTCGTTACTGGGCCTATTTGATCTGGTTTTTGCTGGCACTATTTCCGCTCGGTTACTTGTGGGGCATTGTTAAATACCGGGATCGCTGGACGCACCAATTAAGCCACACCAATGTTGCCATTGGCCTGGTCGTTCTGGCTGCAATGCTACTCGTCAATTCACCCTTGCTGGACTTCAGAAAAATGGTGGTGGAAAATCAATTGCAACGGCTGGCAGATAACAAAGTTAGCGTTGACGACTTTGATATTCGCTATTTTCGCCATCACCTTGCAGCTTCGGGTTACCAAGGATTGCAAAATCTCAAGGCGCAATATGGTGAATCCCATCCGAACTTGCTGTTAAGAATTAACGCCTTGTATGCCGATAGAGTCAATGACTTACCCAGCTCCAGCCGCGACGAGTTTATTGCCGCCATTACGCTATTAACCGATAACACGCCAGATGAATTGCTGACAGCGATTTATGAACAGGAAACCAAGTCCCATTGGCGCATGCAGCAGACTCAGCACTATTTCATACAGGCACTGGATCTGGATCAGGATGGTCAGCTGGAGTACCTCTGGCTTGTCGATCGTGATGGCTACATTGAGATGAAACTGTTTTTTCATGAAGACAAGCAATGGAAATCATCCTATGTCGGCAGCTTTCGAACCGATCAGGATAATGCTGAAAAGATTCGTCAGGCGATCCTCGCCGGGGAAATTGAGCTTGTGCCATCGCGCTGGCATGATGTTGTTATCGGAGAACAGCGCTTTAGGGTAAGGCAGAGTGATTAGATGACTGCTCAATGGTGACCCGTATCAAAACCTGATCAGCTCAATCTATCACAACCAAAAAATAAGCCGCTTTAATCCAGCGGCTTATTTATCTGCTAAAGCTGAGGTTGTATTGTTACAACCCAAGCTTGGTTGGCATCGCCGGCGCCTGGCTATGATCTGGCGGTGGGTTGGCTTTTAGCTCGCCTAAGGTGTGCTCAATGGCGCGCTCCAGCTGCACATCTATGCCGTTATTGACCGCTATTGGGTCTAATTCCACTTCAATATCCGGCGCTACCCCTTCGTTTTCTACCCGCCATTCGCCATCCGGCGTGTAAAAGCGGAAAAACGGCACCACGTGGAAGCCGCCATCTATCATCGGCGGATTGGCCGAAATACCGATTAAACCGCCCCAGGTGCGGGTGCCAATGGTTTTACCTAAGCCCAGTCGCATGAAAGACCAGGGCAGGAAATCGCCACCTGAGCCGGCATCCTGGTCAATTAACATGGTTTTAGGGCCATAAATACCGCCACCTGGCGTGGTAAAGCCCAGGCCAGTGCGGTCTTTCCAGCCTGACAGGAAAGGCCGGCCGAGAATTTCAGTAATATAGTTGGCGGCCTGGCCGCCGCCATTTTTGCGCTCGTCAATAATCAATGCCTGGCGGTCAACCTGCGCAAAGAACATGCGGTTAAAGAAGTAAAAGCCACCATCAGCGGTATTGGGCAGATAGACATAGGCCACCTTACCCCCAGTTTGCTCGTTAACTAACTGCCGGTTTTGCTCGACCCAATGCCATAACCGCAACTGACTGTCATTGGCAATGGGTTCAACGGTAATGGTGCGGCGGTTGCGGCCTCTGGCATCATCAGCCAGAGTCAGCTGTACTTGCTTACCTACCGTATTATCCAATAACTGATAAATATTCTGACGGGCGGTCAGCTCAACACCATTAATGGCTAAAATGAGATCGCCTGCCTTAGCGCTGGCGCCTGGCACTGCCAGCGGTGCTTTTAAAAACGGGCTCCAGCGATCGCCCTGATATACCCGGCTTATCTGATAATGCTGATTGTTCAGTACCAGATCGACACCAAGTAAACCGACATTAGTACTGCTTTCCTGATGCACATCGCCACCGCCAATGCGGTTGTGACCAACCTGCAGTTCGGCAATCATCTCCACCAACACCTCGTTTAAATCTTCACGCCGCTGCACATATTTAAGCATCGGCCGGTATTTGTCATAGACGCCTTGCCAATCGATTCCATGCATATTGGCATCGTAAAAATATTCTTGCTGCATGCGCCAGGCGTCATTAAAGATTTGCTGCCATTCTTGTTGCGGCTGCACAAAACTACTCACAGCTGACAAGTCTATGGCTTTAGGCTCAGGTTTAGCGCTGGCATCGGCAATCTGCAGCCGGTTGGGCCGGCTAATGAGTAACAGCTTTTTGCCATCTGGGCTTAAGTGGTAATCGTCCAGCTCTTTGGCAATAACTTCACTTTTTCGCTCTTTTGCATCAAAACGCTGCAGGCTGGCTCGCTGCGCCTGACCATTTGGCGGTTCGTTACTGGCTCCACTTTGTGGCCATTCCAGATAAAGCAGCGCGCCGTCACTGGCAACACTGAGCTGGCTGTAATTACGCTCAGGCAGAGGTAAGCCAACAATGCGATCACTGATGCCGGCCAGATCAATTCTGACGGCTTTGCCTTTGTTATCCAGCTCTTTTTTCGGCTCCTCTGCTTTATTGATAACTTCATCACCGGTTTTTGGCAATAAGGGCGACTTGCCTTTGGCCGCCAGCACCATGGCATAGATACCGTGGCGAATGGGGCGTTCGCGGGTGGATAAGTCTAAACCTACTTGTGAGGGGCCGGTATTGACCGAGGCGGTAAAATACAGATAGTCCTGACTAAAAGCCGGATGATCAGCATGGCTCATGCCATCAGTTAGTAACTCGTTGCGCAGGGTGACAAAATCGTACAGCTTAATCTGGCTGAAGTAATTGCTGCCTACCACAGTGTAAGCCAGGTAACGACTATCGGCTGAAAACGACACCCTCACGCTGTGTCGCCGCTGTGATTGATCAAGCTGCAGGCTGCGCTTGCGTCTGAAATCATAGCTGTATAAATTCAGGTGGTTGTCCTGGTATACCAGCAACTGATTGTCCGGTGACCAGGCCAATAAATTAAAATAGCCTTTTTCGCCAAGTGCTATCACTTCCGGGCGGCCACTGCCATCCTGATTAATGACCACCAGCTGGTGTTTATTGCCCTCATCTGACAGGTAGGCAATTTTTTTACCGTCATGGCTCCACAGCGCATCAAACTCACGCACGCCTGAGCTTTGCGTCAGGTTACGGGTAGAGCCGTCTGTTACCGGTACGGTAAAAATATCACCGCGGGCACTGAGCAGCACCCTTTGCCCGGTAGTGGATAAACGGGCTGAGGTCAGGGTTTTGCTGGCGTCTTTCCATTGTGGCCGGCGCTGAGCCGATTGCGTGTTAATCTGCACGTTAATACGACGGCTCTGCTGGTTAGTCAGATCCAGCTCATACAGGTAACCACCGGCTTCATACACCACAGTATTGCCATAACCACTGGCACTTTTAATATCCCAGTCGGTTAAAAAGGTCAGTTGTTGCACATTCTGTTGCTGATAACGATATAAATTGACCGCTACATCGTCGCGATCAGATAAAAAATACACCTGCTCACCGAGCCAAAACGGATTAAATTCATTGGCATTGGGATGGGGTATTTTTTCCAGCTGTTGCTGCTCGATATCAATGATCCACACCGGCGGCGTGCTGCCACCCCGATGTAATCGCCAGCCACTGCTTCCACTGTAGGCCATATTGTTTGGTCGGTAGGCCAGTTTTTTACCATCGGCAGACCAGCGGCCTTCAAAGGCCACGGCTTCCATTACTTTTTGCTCAAAACCGCCGGTTAATGGCACCTGGAACAACTGATTGCTACGGCTATTGGCAACTTCGCGGTTAGAAGCAAACAGTACCTTAGTGCCATCCGCACTCCAGCCATTAACAATGTCGGCAGCCGGATGCCAGGTTAAGCGGGTGGCGGTACCGCCACTGACCGGCATCACATAGACATCGGTATTGTTGTCATAGCTGGCTGAAAAGGCTATCCACTGGCCATCGGGTGAAAAGCGTGGCGCGAACTCACTGGCCAGGTGGCTGGTCAGTTGCCGTGGCTGCTGCCCCTGGCGGTCGGTTAACCATAAATTGCCACCATACACAAATACCAGGTGATCTTGTGATACATCAGGCTGTCGTAATAAGCGGGTGCTGTCACTGGCCTGGGCAATTTGGCTCAAAGCAAATAAGGCGCAGAGCGCCAGTAGGAAGGAGTTAAACATAGTGGGTCCCTGCGGCTATTAATGTTTAATTATGATTATAGGTCCGGGTCATGGCGAAATTCTCGCCAGGATCCGCGGTTTATCCTGAAGCGGCAGCGCAATAATATAGCCTTCGTTCTCACGCAAAAAACCGCCGGCAAAATCAGTAATATTCACCTGATGACTTACCAGGATAAGCGGTTGCTCTGTTAAAGGCAGTTGCTGAAGAAAACGGCGTAACTCTGCAGTTTGCGCTTTGGTATTCTCGGGATTTAAGCGGACATTATTCAGCGCGGGCAGGCGTTGTACTTCACCCAGATTCATCAGGCGGCCGGTGTCTAATGCCCGGCAATACTGGCTGCTATAGATAGTGGCGCGGTTAATGCCATGGCTGCGCAAATACTGGCCCCACTGCTCGGCTTGTTGCTGGCCGCTGCGGCTTAAATTGCGCTGGTTCGGGCACAGGTGCAGCTCAAAATTTCGGGGCTCACCGCTGCCGGGTGCCAACGAATGTCGCATCAACAACATCGCCTGACCGTTTTTAAGCTGTTGCAATGCCTCTGCAGTATTAGCAACTGCATTGTTACTGCTCATCAAGGCCAACAGACCTAGCAGACTAAAACTGAAAACCCACCCTAATCGCATAGAAACATACTCCTGTACGGCTCCCTGGCTGATAGTTGTTGCATGCCAGTACAGAATAGTTAATAAAGCTTGTCTGGCCACCTGTTAACGTTGCGCTAATTTCACTGTGAAATCAAGGGGCGATTCCGCTTTACTTAGTCTTTTTGCTGGCAGTATCCGCCCTAAATGGCATAACAAGGCTTAAGCAAAGCGGCCTTTGGCAACCACGGTCTTACCTATGGGGGCCACACTGAGGCCAGCCAGTTTTAAGTGCTGTAAACCAAAGGGGATGCCAATAATAGTGATCATACAGATCAGAGCATGCATCAGATGACCGAGAGCCAGCCAAAAGCCAAAAAAGATAAACCAGACAATATTGCCCAGGGTTCCCAGACCGCCGGTGCCGATGTCGTCATGGTTTTGCAGGTAACGCCGGTTAATGATGTCCTGACCAAAGGGCCAGAACGCCAGCTCACCAATCACAAAGCAAGCGCGGCCAAACGGAATGCCGATAATACTGATAAAACACACTAACCCTACCAGCCACCACAGCAGACCCATGATAAAGCCACCGAGAATAAACCAGAAGATATTAAAGATCAGACGCAACACGCTCATACTGTGTTCCTTGTTAAGTTAAATTATCACTGCAGCGCTGGTTTGGCAGTGTTCAGCCTATGCTATGCCAAAAGAGTGCCAATCTTTAAGTTAATGAATATTATAGTGAAAAAATATATGGCACCCTGCACTCTGGTGACTTTAGCGATAATATAGTCAATTTTAGCAGCAAGAATTGCACTTTTAGCCATGCGTTATATAATTACTGTACCAACCAGTCGGTTTTTACAGCGCAGCAGGAGTATCACTTGGGTAAAAAGGCACAGATCACCGCCTTGCAGATCATTCAGGCGGCGTTACGGGTAGCAGCAGCAAGCGGTGCCGGTAAAGTGACGCTGGATGCGGTAGCCAAAGCGGCCGGGGTCAGCAAAGGCGGGCTGATTTATCATTTTCCCAGTAAAGATGCGCTGATTGCCGCTATGGTGCAGCATTTGCTGGACGATGCCGAATGCCATCGCCAGCAGTTAAGCGCTGATGAACCGTCTTTGCTGGCCGCTTTACTGCAAACCCGGGCATCTTTTAGTCGTAAAATCGCCGGCAATACTGCTATGGCGATTCTGGCGGCCGCCGCCGAGCAGCCGGCCTTGTTAAAACCGGTGCAACAGCACAACCAGGCGTTATTACAACAGATCATGGCACAGTCGTCACAGCAACAGACGATAGCGGGGAGTGCCGCCCCCTCGTCAGCCTTGTTGCTTTTTTTAGCCAGTGAAGCGCTGTTGTTTCATGATCTGTTACATATTTCGCCTTTTACCGAGCAAGAGCGTGAGCAACTGGAACAACAATTAGTACAACAGGCACGGGAGCTGCAAGCATGACACCGCAAAAAAGAGTAATGTTGGGCCTGCTGGGCCTTTGGTTTGGTTTAAGTGGCTGCTCTGAGGCCCCGGCTCCGGCACAGAGTCTGATCGCTACAGTGAAACTATACAGTATTCATGATGATGAGCATGCCAGTAGCCGGCATTTTGTCGGGCGTATTGATGCGGTCAGTACTGTTGACCTGGCGTTTCAGGTCGGTGGCCGCGTGACCGAATTACCGGTGCAGCAAGGGGCTATAGTTCCGGCCGGTGAGTTGCTGGCCAGTCTGGATCCGGCAGATTATCAACTGGCTGTACAGCAGGCCGAAGTGCAGCTGGCGCAGGCCAGTCGCGATCTGGAACGCGGTAAACCGCTGCGTGAGCAAGGCATTTTGACGCCCTCGGCCTATGATCAATTGCTGACCAACTATGAAATTGCCCGGGTGTCGTTGGAAAACGCCCGGCGCAATGTGAACTACACCCAGCTGACAGCGCCATTTGATGCCTTAGTGACTCGCCGGCTGGTAGAGCGATATGCCACTGTCGCCGCTGGCACCCCCTTACTACGGGTGCAGGATATCACTGAGCTGCGGGTGCATATTAATGTGCCTGAGCAAATTATGCGTCAGGTACGTGATACCCGCGATTATCTGGTGTATGTGCGTTTAGCCGGGCAGGATACAGAGCGCTATCCGCTGGCGTATCGGGAACATGCCACTGAAGTGGATCCACTCACCCAAACCTATCAGGTGTCTTTTGCTATGCCAAGGCTGGAGCAGGTGAATTTATTGCCTGGCATGACAGTTCAGGTAGTGACAGAAAAGCTGGCCACAACGGGGACTGTATTGATCCCGGTATCGGCACTGGATACGGCAACACCCGAGCAATTTTTTGTCTGGCGCTATGATGCAACAACGCAGACAGTGCAGCGGGTAGCGGTGCAGGTGGGCAGCATTCGTGAGCAGCAGATTGAGATCCTAAGTGGTTTGCTACAGGGCGATCAGGTGGTGTCTGCCGGGATATATCAGTTGACGCCAGGCCAGCAAGTCCGGCCCTTCAGTGCGTATTAACCCGCTGGACGTAAAAGGAGACTAAGTATGCGCATTGCCAGTTATGCGATAGACAAGCAGGTCAACAGCTGGTTACTGATCATGCTGTGTTTGTTAGGCGGGCTTTGGGCACTGCTGACCATTGGCCGGTTGGAAGATCCGGCCTTTACCCTGAAAGAAGCTATTATTATTACCCAGTATCCGGGCGCCACAGCGCTGGAGGTCGAAGAAGAAGTCACCGAGTTGCTGGAATCTGCTATTCAGCAGTTATCGCAGTTAAAGCGCATTACCTCCAAGTCTATGCCCGGCAAGTCAGAGATCCGGGTGCAAATTCAGGATAAGTACGACGGTAAACAGATGCCACAGATCTGGGACGAGCTCAGGCGCAAGGTCAATGATGCCAGTATGCGTCTGCCCAGTGGCGTGATGACACCGCTGGTTAACGACGATTTCGGCGATGTGTTCGGTATTTTTTATGCTATCACTACCGAGGGCTTTAGTGACAGAGACATCCGCGAGCTGGCAACCTTTTTACGGCGCGAAATGCTGACGGTACCAGGGGTAGCCAAGGTGCAAACGGCGGGTGAGCCGCAAGAGCAAATCAGCGTTGAAATTTCGCATGAGCGCCTACTCGGTATTGGCTTGCCGCTGCAGTTAGTGATTAATACACTGCAAACCGAAAATGCGGTAGCCTCGGCCGGCTCGGTGCAGGTGGGCGACAAACGTGTCCGCTTGCTAAGCAAACCTGGGCTCGATTCAATCAGCGCCATTGAAAACCTGCGTATTGGTAAACCGGGTTCGACCGAGCAACTGAGTATTTACGATGTGGCCAGCGTCAGCCGCGATGAAGTAGAGGTGCCCTCTCAACTGATCCGCTATAACGGTCAGGCGGCCTTTACCCTGGCCATCGCTGGCTTGAGTGACGCCAATATCGTTGATGTCGGTAAAGCGGTCGATGCGCATCTGGCCAGTCTGGCCGGCCGCATTCCTTTGGGCGTGACCCTGCATCCGATCTATCAGCAACACCTGGTGGTAGAAACGGCGATTAACGCCTTTATTATTAATCTGTTGCTGTCGGTGGCTATTGTTATAGCAGTGCTGTGTCTGACCATGGGCTGGCGGGTTGGCCTGGTGGTGGGCGGCACCTTGTTACTGACGGTGCTGGGTACCGTATTTTTTATGCGGTTGTGGCAAATTGAAATGGAGCGTATTTCGCTTGGCGCGTTAATCATCGCCATGGGTATGCTGGTAGACAATGCCATAGTGGTGGCCGAAACCATGCTGATCAATATGCAGCGTGGCATGTCATCGCGCAAGGCTGCGGCCGAAGCGGCCGGGCGCACGCAAGTTCCGCTGTTGGGTGCCACTGTGATTGGCATTATGGCCTTTGCCGGCATAGGCTTATCACCCGACAGTACCGGTGAGTTTTTATTCTCGTTGTTTGCGGTGATGGCGATATCCTTACTGTTAAGTTGGGTGCTGGCGATTTCGGTTACACCCTTGTTTGCGCATTACTTATTTAAAATCAGCCACAGCAGCAGCGATGCCGACCCTTACGCCGGGGTGCTGTATCAGCGCTATGCTGGCCTGTTGCAGCTGGCGCTGCGCCACAGAGCCTTAACGGTAACTGGGTTAGTCGTGCTGACAGCCGCCAGTGTGCTGGGCTTTACCCAGGTGAAGCAGGTGTTTTTCCCCGCCTCTAACACACCGATATTTTATTTGAATTATCTGTTGCCTCAGGGCTCGGATATTCGTGCCACTGCCCGTGATATCGCTAAAATTGAACAACTGGTGTTAGCGCAAGACGAAGTGGTATCGGTGAGCAGCTTTATTGGTGCAGGGGCCAGCCGTTTTATGCTGACCTATGCGCCCGAGCAGCAAAATGCCGCCTATGGCCAGTTGATTATCCGCACTGAGCAGCGCGAACAAATCGTACCCTTGATGCAGCGGCTGCGTGCTGAACTGCCACCGATGTTGCCGCAGGCAGAAATTTATACCCAGCAATTGATGTTTGGCCCGGGCAGTGGTGCCAAGTTACAAATTCGGGTGTCTGGCGCGGATGAAACTGTACTGCGTCTACTGGGCCAGCAAGTCACCGAACTGATGCGTGCTGATGCAGCTATTACCGATTTACGTCAGAACTGGCGGCAGCGCGAGTTGGTGATAGTGCCCGATTTTAACGAAGAGCGGGCCAGGGTGGCAGGCATCAACCGCACTGAACTGGCGCAAACGCTGGAGTTTGCCAGTAGTGGGGTGCGCAGTGGCGTGTTTCGCGAACACGACAAGCAAATCCCGATAGTGGTCAGGCCGCCTGCCAGCGAGCGTTTTGATATTGACCGCTTGCATGATCGGATGATCTGGAGTGCCAGTGACAATACCTATATACCCATTACCCAGGTGATTAATGGCCTGGTTACCCAAACCGAAGAAGCAAAAATACAACGGCTGGATCGGCAAAGAACCTTAACAGTGGAAGCGGAGCCGGCGGTGGGCTTTACCGCCGATCAGGCATTAAAACGTGTACGGCCACATTTAGAGGCACTGGCCTTGCCGACCGGCTATCAGCTGAGTTTTGGCGGCGAGTATGAAAGTGCCGCTGAAGCCCAGGCCTCGCTGGCCGCGCAATTACCACTGAGTTTTATTGTGATGCTGGTGATCAGTATTTTACTGTTCGGTGCCTTAAAGCAGCCGTTAGTGATTTGGCTTATTGTCCCTATGTCTATTTGCGGTGTGACCGCCGGCTTATTGCTTTCGGGTTTACCTTTCGGTTTTACCGCCTTGCTGGGCTTTTTAAGCTTATCGGGGATGCTGATAAAAAATGCCATAGTGCTGGTAGATGAAATTGAGCTGCAATTAAGGCAAAGCACTGACAAACTGCAGGCAATAGTTCAGGCCAGTACCAGCCGGATGCGGCCGGTATTGTTAGCGGCGCTGACTACTATTCTGGGTATGGCGCCACTGTTGTGGGATGCCTTTTTCAACAGCATGGCGGTTACTATCATGGCCGGACTGGCGTTTGCCACTATTTTGACGCTGATAGCGGTACCGGTGTTTTATGCACTGTTGTTTAGAATAAAACCGGCTGCGTCGGCCGCTTAGCTGGCGCAGCGAATACACAAGTTGGTAAAAGGGATGGCGGCTAAGCGGGCGATGGCAATGTCTTCACCGCATTGCTGGCATTGCTGGTAAGTACCGGCTTCCATGCGTTGCAAGGCCACGCTTATTTGTGCCAGCTCAGTTGCAGCATGCTGCTCCAGGCTATTGAGCACTTGTTCATTCTCGCGCTCAACAGCTTGCTCGGCTGAGTCGGCATCACGGCCTTGCGCAAAATCACGATGAATGGCCGCCATTTGGCGTTCGAGCAACGCCTTTTTTTCCAGTAATTGATGCTTGAGTTGTTGTATTGGCATAACACCCCCTTAATCAGCTTGTCATAACAGCATAGCCGTTTTTACCGGGGGTGCACTTGATGTAACGCAAGTTGTGCCTGATTTGTCTGGTTTATTGCTGTTTTTGCTGCTCTTGTTGCTGTTCTTGTTGTAATTGCCACATACGGGCGTATTCGCCTTGTTGTTGCAATAATTGCTGATGGGTGCCTTGCTCAGCCAGCTTGCCCTGTTTAAGCACAATAATGTTATCGGCATCGGTAATGGTAGATAGCCGGTGAGCAATCACCAGACTGGTATGATTACGGCTCACCTGAGCAATGGCCTTTAATATAGCTTGCTCTGAGGTGGAATCCAGCGCTGAGGTGGCTTCATCAAATACCAGAATGGGCGAGCCCTTTAGCATAGCGCGGGCGATAGCGATGCGTTGTTTCTCACCCCCTGATACTTTTAAACCGCGCTCACCCACCAGGGTATTAGCGCCATCCGGCAAGCTGTTTATAAAGGCTCGCAGCTGCGCCATATCAATCGCTTGCTCAATTTCTGTTGCGCTGGCACCCGGGCGGCCATAGGCAATATTGTCGATAATACTGCTATTAAACAGCACCGTATCCTGCGGCACTATGGCGATAACCTGACGCAGGCTCTGTAGGGTGACCTGCCTGATATCCTGGCCATCAATCTCAATACTGCCGCTTTGGCTCTCATAAAAGCGGTATAGTAGCCGGGCTATAGTACTTTTACCGGCACCGCTGGCGCCGACTATGGCCACTTTACAGCCAGGTGGCACCTCAAAACTGAGCGCATCAAGAATAGGGCGTTGGGGTTGGTAGCCAAAACTCACTTGCTTAAAGCTGACTTTAGCCTGTTGCAACTGCAGTGGCTTTGCGCTGTGACTATCGCGGATCTGCGGCTGGCGGGTCAGTAAGCCCAGCATGTTTTCTAAATCGGTTAGTGCCCGGCGGATTTCGCGATAAACAAAGCCTAAAAAATTTAATGGCAAAAAGAGTTGGATCATATAAGCATTAATCATCACCAGCTCACCGATACTCAGCTCGCCGTTGACGACCTGAGCCGCTGCCAGCCACATTAAGGCAGTAATCGCCATGGCAATCAATAACGCCTGGCCTGAGTTTAGTGCCAGCAGGCTTAAACGGTTTTTCAGGCGCGCCCGTTCCCACTTGGCTAAGAAACCATCGTAGGTGTCGGCTTCATATTGTTCATTATTAAAGTATTTAACGGTTTCATAATTCAACAGGCTGTCGACAGCCCGGCTGTTAGTGGTGTTATCCGCCTGATTGGCTTCCCGAATAAAAGCATTACGCCACTCGGTAACATACACAGTGAAAAAGATATAAACCGCTACGGCAAACAGCGTAATAACGGCATAAAGTGGTGAGAACAACCAGCTGAAAATCAGCGCGACTGCCAGAATTTCAAACAGGGTGGGCACAATATTAAACATCAAAAAGCGCATCAGAAAACTCAGGCCATTGCTGCCGCGCTCGATGTCGCGGCTGATGCCACCCGTTTGCCGATCCAGATGAAAAGCCAGCTCTAAACTGTGCAGGTGCTGAAATACCTTAAGGCCAATCTGACGCATTGCATGCTCGGTTACCCGGCCAAACAGCGCATCACGAATTTCACCAAACAGCACAGAGGCAAAACGCAGGCTGCCGTATAACAGCAATAAAGCGACAGGCACCAATAGCAGGCTGTGCAAATTACCATCTACCGCATCAATAATTTCTTTTAAGGCCCAGGGCATCAGCAAGCTGGCGCCCTTTGCCGCCAGTAGCGCAAGAACTGCCAGCAACACCCGGCCTTTAAAAGCCATCAGATAAGGCCAGAGCGTACGTACGCTTTGGCCAAGTCCCATTGCATCAGGTCGTTTTTGCGGCTCTGGTTGTTTTGCCGTACTTCTGATCCCGCGCATACCGGCCCCTTAATGCTTGTCAGGCAAGGTGTAAATGGCGGCTATTATGCAGCGGCGTTTAGCGATAAGTACAGAGATAAGCGGTATCTTGCTTTACTTTAAGCTGAAAAGTTTCATTGGCTGCAATGTTAAAATGCTGGCCGCTGCTAAAGGTTTGCCAGTCTGTTGCCCCGGGCAGCAATACGGTTAAGGCGCCGCTTATTACCGTCATCACTTCATGCTGGCTGGTGCCAAACTCATAGTCTCCCGGCGCCATGACGCCTACAGTCGCCGGCAATGCCTCACCAGCAAAGGCAATAGAAGCAACCTTGCCATCAAAATACTGATTAACCTTAAACATAAATACTCCAAAGTAGTGGTTTACCTTAACGCTTACCAGTAAACCTGAAAAGGGGCGTGGTGCAAAGTACTATTTAGCGCTTTAGATGTCCAGAAGTTCATATTGACGATGGCTGTAAAATTATCGGACGATTATGTTTATAAAAATAAAAGGCATTTGCAGTTAAAGGTTAATGAAATTGCCATAAATGCGGCCTATAGTGATAACCCCTGTAAAAGGGCGAGCGAATATAACAATAGTGGACATAACAATAACAGTGGCGCTGCAGTGATTAGCGCCTGAACCTTAACCATGGAATATCACAATGAAAACGATATTAAGCCTGATGTTGCTGTTAGCCACGCTAACAGTCTGGGCACAACAACCTATTGCCTATTGGGCACAAAACAGCAATTCTTTACCGGGTGGCGGGGCATTTAACCCGGCGTCTTTCCCGCAAACGGCGGATGTCGGCCTGGGGCAATTAAGCCTGTCTGACTTTGATCAGACGCAGGTCGCCAATGGCAGCTACCAGTACCTGCAAGCCTTTGCTGGTAGCAGTATTAATGCTCTGAGTGGCTTTGCGGCCGGTGGCTCCTTAGCGATTCAGGGCGGAAATGGCCTGAGTAATAATGGCGCCAGTATTGTTATAAAGGTCGACAGCACAGGCTTTACTGATTTAAACATCAGCTGGGCACAGCAGGCCACGGCCACTGGCTTTAATAGCCGTACTTTGTCCTGGTCGGTTGATGGCGAGAATTATCAGTTTATTGTTAACGACACTAACAGTGGCGCTTTGGCGATGAGCTTACGCCAATTTGATTTATCGGCCATCACTGAGCTCAATGATCAGGCCGAAGTGTATTTTAAAATCACCCTGGATGGCGCGGCTAATGCCACCGGTAATAACCGCTTTGACAATATTCTAGTCAGTGGCAGTGTGTTGGCTGATGTCGGTCGCATCACCGTTTACGAGCGTGACTTTACCACTAATCCTTTTAATGCCGGCTGGCGTGAAGTCAGTGTTAGTGGCAGCGAGCGCTGGGACTGGAATGGCTCCTTTGGTAATATCAGCTTTAGCGGTTTTGTCTCAGGCAGTTGCCGGCCAAATGACAGCTGGTTAATTTCTCCGGCCTTTAATTTGGATGCACAAGCTGACGAGCGTCTATCTTTTGATATTGCCCGTGGTTTTGGCGGCACAAATGGCCTGGAAGTGTACTACTCCACGGTAGCTAATGCGGCTGACAACTTTAACACGGCTGACTGGCAACTACTGACCACTATCACCACCGCTGACTTTAGCACCAACAATGTGCCGGTGCGTTTCGCTGATTTTGAGCAATTAGCCCAGCAAAGTGGTGTGGCCTATATTGCGTTTCGCTATGCGTTTGAGGAAGGCAATTGCAGCACCTGGCGTCTGGCGAATATTCAGCTGACGGCCCTGGCCAATACCACGGTGGCAGATTTTGCTTGTGGTAATCCGGTCGATCGTATTCACACTGTGCAGGGTAGTGGTTTCCAAAGTCCGTTACAGGGCGCTTATGTGCAATTAGAAGCTGTGGTCACGGCCAGTTTCCAGCAAACTACTGATGGCGGTCTGGGTGGTTTTTACCTGCAGGAAATGCAAGCTAATACCGATGCTAATCCACACAACTCTGAAGGCATTTTTGTCTACGACAATGGCTTTGGCGTCACAGTACAACAGGGCGATCTGGTGCGGGTAGCCGGTACTGTTGCTGAGTACTTTGAAGAAACCCAGTTAACTAATCTTACTGATGTGGCAGTGTGCGGCAGTGGTTATGCCTCAGCCGTAACGCCAGTTGCGGTCAGCTTGCCTGTCCATAGCTTTGCTGAGCTTGAAGCTTTAGAAGGCATGTGGGTGAGCACAGCGGCTGATTACACCGTGAGCGATGTGTTTAATGCGGTGCGTTTTGGTGAGTTTACCGTGTCAAATGGCCGCTTAATGGTGCCTACTCAGGTGGTATCACCTGGTCCGGACGTGGCCGCAGTAATGGCAGAAAACAGCCGTAATCGCTTAATTATTGATAATGCCCGTACCGGCACGAACCGTTTGCCCTTTATCAATGGTGAAGATGCGATTAATCCGTTATCGGCGGTTAACCCCATACGCAATGGCAGCCTGTTACAAGCCGGTTTCAACGGTATTATGTCGTATGGTTTTGCCGCTTACCGCTTGCGCAAGTTGGAAGAGCCGCGTTTTATCAGCGCCGCGAATCCGCGCACAGCACAGTCAGATTTAGCTTCGGGTAATTTACGTGTGGCCACCTATAACGTGGAAAACCTGTTTGTTACTTTGCAGCAAAGCGGCAATGTTTGTGGGCCCAATGCGCTGAGTTGTCGCGGTGCCACCAGTAGCTCTGAGCTGGAACGGCAACTGGCTAAAATCACCTCAGCTATTCTGGCCATTGATGCTGCGGTATATGCGTTAATAGAAATTGAGAATGATGCTGATGATGCCACCTTAACCTTATTGGTGGATCGGTTAAATCAGCAATCAACAGACGCTGACTGGGCTTTTATCCGTACCGGCTTTATCGGCACTGATGCCATAAAACCCGCTTTTATTTATCGTGCTAACCAGGTATCGCCGGAAGGGGTGTATGCGGTATTAGACGATAGTGTTGACCCTGATTTTGATACTTCACGCCAGCGTCCGGCATTAGCGCAAAGCTTCCGTACTGCGCAAAATGCCATTTTCACTGCAGTAGGGGTGCACTTAAGAGCTAAGGCCTCTTGTCCAAGCGGTAACATCCCGGATGCCGATCAGGGTGATGGTCAGGGCTGTTGGAATCAATGGCGCAGCCGCGCAGCCTCGGCGCTAACGCGTTGGTTAGATACAGATCCGACCGCTGTGGCCGACACGGATTATCTGGTGCTGGGTGATTTTAATGCCTATGCCATGGAAGATCCGATGCGCATTTTAGCTGAGGCGGGTTATGTTAACCTGGCAACGGCAACTAATGGTGGCAGCAGTAATCATTATAGCTACACCTTTATGGGCGAGGCGGGCAGTTTAGATCATGCTATAGCGTCTCCTTCAATGCTTGCTCAGTTTGTCGAAGCTAAAGCCTGGCACATCAATGCTGATGAAATCCCTGCCTTTAACTACACTGAGGGCAATTTACCGGGTGCTGGCAATCTGCCAAAACCGGCAAGCTTTTATAATGCCGATCCGTTCCGCTCTTCTGATCACGATCCTTTAGTGATTTCGTTGCAGTTAGCGCCGGTTTTCCCACCGGTAGTTATTGAGCTGCAAATGATTAGGGTTAATCGTGGCCGCTCAGGTGCTACCCTGGTGCAATTGCGCTGGAGTAGTGATGCAGAGCAAGCACTCACTTTATATCGTAACGATACACCGGTCGCCAGTTTAAGCCGGCCGGGGCGCTATAATGACCATTTTAAAGATGCCGCAGCCAGCAGCGCAACCTATCGCCTGTGTTTAGATGCAACGGCGCAATGCTCTGAGCCTCTGGTGGTTAATTTTTAAATAGTTTTAACTAAGCTTATAAGTTAAGTTTACCCTAATAAAAAACCTGCCAGCTGGCAGGTTTTTTTTTAACAGACCTAAATACTTAAGCGGCTTTGGTTTGCGCTTGTTCTTGCTTTAACGCATCAGCGCCATTAGGTTGCTGGCTTAAGGTTTTATCTGCCGCCAGATAATTTGGCTCGAAGTCATCTACGTTAATCGCGAATAACCGGCCTTTTTCTGCCACTATCAGCTTGTCGGCTTCGGCTTGGGTAATCACACCCAACGCTAAACCTAAGGCCGCCACTTCTGCTAAGCGATAGAAAGGTAAGCGTTTATTGGCAGCCTTTGCCACTTTATCAAACAGAGGCTCAGCGGCCAGCACATCGGTCAACGCCTGCTCCATTAAGCCCAACTGATTGCCTGGCTCAACCGTCATATACAGGTGATGCGCCAGTCGGTTACGGGCTTCACAGGGCGTTTGCATAATGCGTGCAACCTGATGATCCAGTATGTCGGCAGGTTTGCGCAAGGTACGACCCCACGGAAATACCACGCGCTTTAATAACACACCAACCAGACGGTTAGGGAAGTTATTAAACAACTCATCCAGCGCTAATTGCGCTTTGGCCAGGTTATCTTCACAGCACCATTGTACAAAAGGTAAATCCTGCACCTGACGGCCTTCATCCTGATAACGTTTGAGCACTGCTGAAGTTAAATACAGCATGCTTAAGATATCACCCAGTCGGGCAGAGATACGTTCACGGCGTTTTAAATCACCGCCAAGGGTGCCCATAGCCACATCAGACATCAATGCCATGGCTGCACTAAACCGGTTCATTTGCTTGTAGTATTTAGCTGTTTCATCCTGATAAGGGCTGTGACTAAAGACACCACCGCTTAACGATAACCAAAAGGTACGGAAGAAATTACTGATGGCAAAGCCAATATGACCAAACAAGGCTTTATCAAAGGCAGTAACAGCCGCTCCTTGATCAGTTAACTGTGCTGCCTGCAGTTCAGCGAGTACGTAGGGATGGCAACGAATAGCACCCTGACCATAGATAATCATATTACGGGTCAGAATATTGGCACCTTCAACGGTAATGGCCACAGGTGCGCCCTGATAGCCACGCGCCAGATAGTTATTTGGGCCCATACAAATACCCTTACCGCCATGAATGTCCATGGCATCATTAATGGCCGTGCGCATGCGCTCGGTCATATGGTATTTGGTAATAGCAGAGATAACAGACGGTTTTTCGCCTAAATCGATGGCACCTACTGACATAGTAGTAGAAGCATCTGCCATATAGGCATAACCACCAATACGTGCCATGGCTTCTTCTACGCCTTCCATTTTACCTATTGGTAATTTAAATTGGCGACGAATCCGTGAATAAGCGCCGGTCGCCATAGCGGCGGCCTTAATACCACCTGTGCTGTTTGATGGCAGAGTAATAGCGCGGCCAATTGACAGGCATTCCATCAACATACGCCAGCCCTGACCCGCCATAGCCGGGCCACCAATAATATAATCCAGGGGTACAAAAATATCTTTACCCTGAGTTGGTCCATTCTGGAATGGCACATTCAGCGGGAAATGACGGCGCCCAATTTTCACGCCAGGCGTATTGGCTGGGATCAGCGCACAAGTAATACCTAAATCTTCTTTATCACCCAGCAGCTTATCCGGATCCTGCAGTTTAAACGCCAAGCCCAATACCGTAGCAATAGGTGCCAGCGTAATATAGCGTTTGTCCCAGGTCAGGCGCATGCCTAAGACTTCTTTACCTTGCCAATCGCCTTTACAGACAATACCAAAGTCTGGAATAGCACCGGCGTCAGAGCCGGCTTCCGGGCTGGTTAAGGCAAAACATGGCACATCAATACCTTTGGCCAGACGGGGTAAATAATATTGTTGTTGTTGCTCCGTACCATAGTGCTGTAACAATTCGCCCGGGCCTAAAGAGTTAGGCACGCCAACGATACTGGATAACATCATGCTTTTACTGGTCAGCTTTTGCAGCACACAAGATTGGGCAAAAGCAGAAAACTCCAGGCCACCAAATTCTTTTTTGATGATCATGGCAAAAAAGCCATTAGCTTTCAGATATTCATACACTTCTGGTGCTAAGTCTGAGCGCTCGTGGGTGCTGTGCCAGTCGTCAACCATGGCCAACAGCTCTTCTACCGGGCCATCTAAAAAGGCTTGCTCTTCTGCACTTAACCGCGGCTTAGGGAAATTGTGCATTTTATGCCAGTCTGGGTTACCGCGGAATAAATCTGCTTCCCACCAGGTAGTGCCGGCATCAATAGCTTCTTTTTCGGTGGTAGACATTTCCGGCATGATTTTGCGGTATATGCCCAGTAATGGCTTGGTCAGGTAACGTTGGCGAATGACCGCAATATTCAGCGGCAGGGCCAGCAGCAGAAAAATAACCCAGCTAATTACACCGGTTGTTGCAGTTAAGGTACCCACTACCAGCAAAGCGGCAATAGCAATGGTAAACATTGTTAGGCTGGCACGATAGTAAGATAAAACACTTACCATCAGCAGTAGCACGACAAAAAAATAAAACAGATTCATTATAATCTCCTGGATAGAGGTCTGACCACTAATCTCCAAGCTTAGAGTGCTTTAGATAAAGTTGCAAGTACTTATCACCTTAGGCTAACAAACTGATTGTCAACTTAAGTTGCAGGCACTAGTCTTGAGAGTTAGTAATGGAACGCTGCAAATGTAAGTTATTTACACTTTATATTTACGTATAAAGATAGCCCTCTGGCTCAGTGTTTGCTAAGCAATGCGTGGTTTTAGTGAGTCACCGGCCAAAAATGAAGGATTCCGGATGTGTGAATTACTGGGTATGTCAGCTAATGTGCCAACAGATATTTGTTTTAGTTTTAAAGGGTTAAAAGAGCGGGGCGGTCGCACCGGGCCACATAAAGATGGCTGGGGAGTGGCGTTTTATGAAAAAAAAGGGGTTTGTACTTTTAAAGATGCGCTGCCAAGCCATCAATCTGAAATAGCCCGCTTGGTGTCAGATTGTCCGATTAAAAGTACCGCGGTGATTGCCCATGTGCGCCAGGCCAACCGTGGCCGGGTTGGCCTGGAAAATACCCACCCGTTTACCCGGGAACTGTGGGGCCGTTACTGGACTTATGCGCACAATGGCCAGCTAACCGATTACAAACAGCTTAAGCTGGGGCGCTTTTTGCCTGTGGGCACCACCGATAGTGAGCGGGCTTTTTGTTATTTACTGGGTGAGCTGGAGCAGCGTTTTGGTCAGCGTTCACCAGGGCCGAAGGCTGCTTTTCGTTTTATTCAAAAGCTGGTCCCTAAGCTGCAGCAGCTAGGCGTTTTTAATATGCTACTGACAGATGGTGAGTACCTGCTCACCTATTGCACCACCAAGCTGCATTGGATCACCCGTCGCGCCCCTTTTGGCATGGCGCGTTTGTCGGATGTTGATGTGGATATCGATTTTAGCCGGGAAACCACACCTAATGATGTGGTGACTATTATTGCCACTGAACCCTTAACTAATAACGAGCAGTGGCACCGGATGTTGCCCGGAGAAAGTCAGTTATTTCGCTACGGCGAGCCTATCGTCTGAATGGTTTCTCTCAGCAGATAACGTTTGAAGCACAGCCTCAGAGAGTGTCAGTTTATGTAACTGTACATCAAATTGCTCGACGTTATCTTCGCCGTGCCAGATGCGAACCAGCATGAAGTCCAGCTCGGGAGCCAGCCAGGCCAGTACTTGCTTTTTCGGATCGTCATCCACCCGGGCAACGCGAATCGCGCGGATAGTGCCATAGGGCAGGGCTAAAGGCTCTTCTGTAACCACGCGGTAATAGTAGGTTTTACTGTTGCCGTTACGATTAAGCACTTCGTAAGAAAACTCGGTTTTACCCGCTTTCACGTCCAGTGCCAGTTGCTGATGAAAGCTTAACGGATCCAGCCATTGTGGCTGCCAACTGTCGGCTTTCAGTCGTTGCTCTTTGCCGACAAAGAGTTGCTGTTGCTGCTGATTTAAATGCAGTTCGTAATGACGGCTTGAACCGGTACCGCTGCGGGTCATGAGATAAGATAATGGTTTAACATGTTGTTTTTCTAGCAAAAAACGCGATACCTCACTGCGCCTGTCTCGAAAAACAAGCCAGCTGATATTACTGCTATAGCCCAGCTCATAAACGCCATCTTGCTCTGTTAAATAACGTTTGGCTTCACCGTGTTTTTTACCACCGCGATAAACAATATATTGAGCTTCAAAGGGGGTTAACTGAAGACTGGGTTCGGTTGCTGCCTGCAAGGTAGTGCTGCTGAGAAAGGCGGCACTGCACAGGCAGATACTGAAAAAAAATGACGCTTTACTGCGCCATTTCATGCTCATCATTGGCATCTTCATCATTGGCATAACCCTGCTGTGGTAGTAACTGATTATCTAACCATGCCTGATCTGCACGCTGCTGTAAACGTTGCTGGCAAAACCACCGTACCACTAGAGGGTAAATCTGATGTTCTTGCTCATGCACCCGTTCAGCCACACTGCTGGCATCATCGTCGGGAAATACCGGTACCTTGGCCTGCAGTATCACCGGGCCACCATCTAATTGCTCAGTGACAAAGTGTACGCTGCAGCCATGTACGCTGTCACCGGCGTCAATTGCGCGCTGGTGAGTATGTAATCCTTGGTACTTCGGCAGCAAAGAAGGATGAATGTTCAATAATTTTCCGGAATAATGTGCAACAAAGCCAGGCGATAAGATCCGCATAAAGCCGGCAAGCACCACCAGATCAGGTGAGAATTTCTCAATTTGCCGGATTAGCGCCATGTCATAAGCGTCACGGCTGGCAAAGTCTTTATGGCTTAACACTACAGCGGGCACGGCAGCTTGCCGGGCCCGCTCTAAACCGTAGACGTTGGCTTTATTGGAGATAACAGCACTGACCTGGCCAGGAATAAAACCACTGCCACAAGCATCAAGTATCGCCTGTAAATTACTGCCATTGCCCGAAATCAGTACAACTATAGATTTCATGCCGCCTCGTTACTCGTTAATAATAACCTGTTGTTCATCGTCAGCAGCACTTTGGATTTCACCCAAATGCCAGGCGGTTTCACCCGCTTGCTGTAGCATGCTAAGCGCAGCAGTCAGCTGTGCTGCCGGCACCACTACGATCATGCCAACGCCACAGTTAAAGGTACGGTACATTTCGTGACGGCTGATATTACCTTGCTGCTGTAACCAGTTAAAAACCGCTGGCCACTGCCAACTGTGGCCATCGATGACCGCTTTTGTTTTGGCAGGTAATACCCGTGGGATATTTTCCCAAAAGCCACCACCTGTAATATGACACAGGGCATGCACCGGCTGTTGCTTAATAAGCTCAAGTAGGTTCTTTACGTAAATACGGGTTGGTTCTAACAGATGATCGGCTAGCGATTTACCTTCAAGCAGGCTGTCGGCAGACTGTTTACTGACTTCCAGTACTTTGCGAATTAACGAAAAGCCATTGGAATGCGGGCCAGATGACGCCAGGGCAATGAGTTGATCGCCAGCGGCGACTTTACTGCCATCAATAATATCGGCTTTTTCGACCACGCCAACACAAAAACCGGCGATATCATAATCATCACCATGGTACATGCCTGGCATTTCAGCCGTTTCACCGCCAACCAGCGAACAACCTGATTGCACACAGCCCTCAGCAATACCCGCTACTACCGCAGAGGCGGTATCTAAATCCAATTTGCCGGTGGCGTAATAATCAAGGAAGAACAAGGGCTCAGCACCTTGCACCACTAGATCGTTGACACACATCGCTACCAGGTCAATACCGACGCCATCATGCCGTTTCAAGTCCATCGCTAAACGTAACTTAGTACCGACACCATCAGTACCTGACACCAACACCGGCTCTTTATAACCCGCCGGAATTTGGCACAAGGCACCAAAACCACCGAGGCCACCCATAACTTCAGGACGGCGGGTGCGCTTCACTGCACCTTTAATACGTTCGACCAGGGCATTACCTGCGTCTATATCTACTCCGGCGTCTTTGTAACTTAATGATGTTTTTTGCTCGCTCACGGCTGTCCTCGAATGGCTAAGGGTTGGCTAGAATGGCCGGCATTTTACCTGTATAACTGCGCCGACAAAAGCATTACTGCATAGCATTTGCTTTTGCTAGTTGCAGGTACTGTTGCACACTGATGTTGTTATCCTGGGTGAGTTTATGATAACAGACTGAAGCAAAAGGAAATTCCTTGTCTGCAAGCTGAACCGCAACGTAGGGGGCGGCTTGTTCCAGCTGGTTATTGTGCCAGTGGCCACCAATCTGTTGTATAAAAATCTGCCCCAGATAAGCCCCAAAAATATTACTCAGCGTAAACAGCATCTCGGTAGAAAAGGCGTTGCTCAGCTGCTGCTGGTGTAATTTTGATAGAATATCATCGACCAGCGCCAGGCTACCCAGGCTAAAATCGAGTTGATGTTCAAACTGCTCGGCACTGTAGCTTACTGCATCTGCAGCAGCGGCTTGCATTAACTCAACTAACTCTTGCTGTTGCATATTAATCCTTTTTTATATTATGCGCCTGCAACAGCAGCTGCCGTAACTGGCGGCTGCCGGGGCCCAGAGCGTCTTCCTGGGGGGTAAGTAACGCCATTGGTACCAATTTCTCACTGCTTTGGCTTAGCGGTAACTGTACCAGGCTACCTTGTTGTAAGCCTTGTTGCACCGTAAAGTCTGGTAACCAGCAAAATCCCAGGCCTAGCTGTAAGATTTCAATAGCTTCGTAAAAATTATCTACGGTCCAGCGTTGCTCTGCCCGTAACCAGCCAATATTTTCCTGAGGTTTTTGTGCGGTATCCCGGATCACAATTTGCAAATGCTGGCTAAGCACATTGGCATCCAGTGGCTGTTGCTGAGCCAATGGGTGTTGGCTACCAACGACCGGCACAAAGCGGGTTACGCACAAAGGTTCCGCTAAATAGCCCTTGGGGATAAGACCACAAATCACCAGGTCCGCTTTTTTATGCTGAATAATTTCTGTAGTACCGGTGAGCACAGTATCAATAATCTGCACCCTGCTGCCACGGCTAATCGGATAAAATTGCTGTAGCGCCTGATATAAAAAATGTTTAGGGTAGGCTAACTCAACCGCTATACGAATTTCCGGCTCCCAGCCACGGTCAATGTTATCAGCTAGCAATTCTAAATCTTCAATTTGCTGGGTCAGGATACGCGAGCGGCGCAACATGACTTCGCCGGCGGGGGTGAGTTGTGCCTTGCGTCCAATGACTTCTAACAGCTCCACCCCAAGCTGAGACTGTAACTTAGCTACTGCATGATTTAACGATGACTGACTTTTATTAAGCATGTCAGCTGCCTGGGCATAGCCGCCGGCATCTACTACCGCTTGCAGAATACGCCATTGCTCGAGGGTTGATTTAGGGCGGTATGGCATAAGCGTGCTTGAAACCTCAATCTGGTAACCTGGCTAGCAGTACCGCCCTGAGCGGTGCCGGATAACCTTCGATAGTTTTACTATGATCATTTGGGTCAAGAAAATCAATTAAACTTTCATTTTCCATCCAGTCAGTAGCACGTTGCTCCAATATTGAAGTGCTATTTAAATCGACGACCTTCACATCAATAAAACCCAGCCGAGTTAACCAGTGACATAAGGCGGCACAGCTGGGAATAAACCAGACATTACGCATTTTGGCATAGCGCTCGCCCGGCACCAGAACAGTGTGTTCGTCACCCTCTATGACCAGGGTTTCCAACACTAATTCACCACCAGGGCGTAATTGTTGTTTTAACTGCTGTAAAAAATCTATGGGCGAGCGGCGATGATAAAGTACTCCCATTGAAAACACCGTATCAAACTGCTTAAGGGCTGGTAAATCATCGATACCCAATGGAATAAGGTTGACATTTGGGTCTGGATTAAAATGTTTAATAGCTTGAAATTGCGCATAAAATAATTGTGAAGGGTCAATGCCCACCACAAAATCGGCTCCTTCGCCACGCATGCGCCACAGGTGATAACCGCTACCACAGCCGACGTCCAGTACATAACGGTGCTGCAGTGGGCTGATATGGGGCAGTACACGTTGCCACTTCCAATCTGAGCGCCATTCGGTGTCAATGTCGATACCATAAATAGAAAAGGGGCCTTTACGCCAGGGTTTCAGTTGTTGCAGTAAAAAACGGATCCGCTCAGCCTGACCCTGGCTAATGTCCTGCGCTTGTCCGAATTGCACAGCCTGCCGTAATTCGACATAGTTACTGTGGCACTGCGGCAAATGATTCAGCACTTTTTGCCAGGCGGCAAAGTCGCCATGCAAAGCATCACGAGACCAACTGGCCAGTTGCGCGGGTAAGGTTTCAAGCCAGCTTTGCAGGCGGTTTTGTGCCAGTTGGCTATAAAAGGCATTAAAGTCGAGCAGGGCTTGTTTCATGTTACTCTCATTAAGACTCAGTTCCAGGCAAATGTTAACATTTGCACTCGCGTTGATTGTTGCCGTTACTTTATTGCCACCAGCGAGCAGAAATTAAAGCACTGGAACCAGACCGTCTGTTTTACAAAACCTGACTGCTGTAAACGCTGTTGTTGCTCCTGCAAAGTATCTGGCAGCATGACTTTTTCCAGCGCACTACGTTTTTGGCTGATTTCCAATTCGCTGTAGCCATTGGCACGCTTAAAGTCGTGATGCAGGGTAATCAGCAAATCATGGGTCTCTGGCTCAGAGGTTAAAATCTTTTCAGATAGCACCAAAATGCCACCCGGTTTCATGCCACGATAAATATTGGCAATTAACGCATCCCGGTCAGTTTTGGGTAAAAACTGCAGGGTAAAATTAATCACAACCATGGCGGCATTGCTGATCTCAAGCTGGCGTATATCTGCCAGTTTTACCTCCACCGGCACCTCTGAACGAAACGCCTGCAAATGCCGTTCACAGCGTTCTACCATGGCCTGGCTATTATCAACCGCAATAATGCGGGCACCAGAGCTGTTGATATTACGCCGCATGGCCAGGGTCGCTGCGCCTAAAGAGCAGCCTAAATCATAATAATGGCTATCGGCTTGCTGGTAGCGTGCTGCCAGTTTGCCAATAGTCTGCACTATGGTTTGATAACCTGGCACTGAGCGCTGAATCATATCGGCGAAAACATCGGCTACCTGTTCGTCAAACCGAAAATCTTCAATATGTGCCAGTGGCTCGGCGTAAATCACATCTTTTTGCATCATCTCTATCAGCTTCACCCGCGTAAAAGCGGCAGTTTACCTTAAAATTGGCAAGGCGAACATGCTATGGTCGTTGCCGACAATCTGGTTGGTGTTTATTTTATCGCGCAGTAATGCGGTCAGCCGCTTGACCAACTGCCAATCGCAGCGTAAAACTAAGGTTGGCCTGACATTTGTATAAAGAGATGATTAAACGCATTTTCATTTTTCTGCTGGGCATTTTTCTGGCCATGCCGATATGGGCCGGTAGCGCATTACCTAATCCTTTGCGGGTGGTATTAAGTAATGATACCTTTCCTTATATGTTTGTTAATGAGCAAGGGCAACTGGATGGCTTGCTGGTAGACTATTGGCGCGAAATCGCTGAGCTACAACAGATAGAAGTGCAATTTTATGCCGCAGACTGGCCAGACACGCTGCAACTGCTGGATCAGCAACTGGTTCATGTTCATGGTGGCATGGCCCGCACCGAAGAACGTGAACAACGTTATCAGCTAGCCGATACTCACATTACTATTTACAGTAATATTTATGTACATCGAGACATGCCACATATTGGCACTTTAGATGCATTGCAACCCTATCTTGTGGGCGTAGTTGCCGATTCCAGTCATGTTGATACTTTGCAACGGTTACTGCCTCACCTGGTTTTGCGTTCTTACCCAACAGTCACTCAGATGTTCGATGCCGCATTACAGGGGCAGTTACGACTTTTTGCCGGGCTGGACCGGTTGCCGCCACGATATGAGCATTACCAGGCATTGTCGAGGCAATTTCCGCTTTATAAAAAAATGCCATTACAACGGATTGAGTTGGTCTTCGCGGTAGAGGAAACATCGGACATTTTTGTGGCCTTACAACAGGCTGTTGAGGCACTCCCGCGCTCAGTGATCGATACTTTAGAGCGGAAATGGTTAGGTATGGAGACCGAAGATGGCACTCTGCTACTTGGCTTATCGGTAGGAAACCAGCCATATATGCAAGTATCACAGCAGGGAGAAGCGCAAGGCTTGCTGGTGGATTTATGGCGGCTTTGGTCTGACACTACCGGTGTGAAAATTGCGTTTGTACCTGATACTTCGATTAATAGTCTGGATAATCTGGGCAAGCGTCGTTTAGATGCTCACATTGGGGTACCGGCACAACCTCATCTTATTTTCAAACAAGCTTATCCTATTTACAGCATTAGCTCAGTGCTCTATTACCCAAGAGAACAACAGCTGCAACACATATCTGAGCTTAAGGGTAAGAAAGTCGCCTTATATTTTACTGCCGGTTATCGTCAGCAATTAGAGCAGCAGTATCCTGACATTAACTTTGTTAGTTTTCATACTTTGGATGAAATTTTAAAAGCGCTGTTTGCCGGTGAAGTAGACGGTTTTTATGGTTCTGAAGTAGTGGTGCCGGAGCGGCTTAAACAACGAGATCTTTATGATCATTTTCAGGCACTGAATAGCAGCCGTATTCGTTCTCCTTTATATGTGTTAGTGCACCCTGATGATGATGAACTGGCCGAAAAGATTACGCAGGGCTTTGAACAAATTTCGCCTGAAACTTTGGCTGCGGTGGAAGAGTATTGGATTAGTCAGGCTGAGCAACGTTATTTCAGCCAAGCCACAAAACTGATTAATTTGACCATAGAGCAACAACACTGGCTGCGTGATAACGAACCCTTTCGTGTCGGGGTAATGACCAATTGGCCACCGATGGAGTTTTTGGATGAGCAAGGCAATGCGGTGGGTTTGACCAGTGACATTCTGCAGCTTTTATCTGAACGTTTGGGGATTAAATTTCAATTAGTGCCTTATGATAACCTGGATCTTATCTGGCAGCATATTGCTGAGCGAAAATTGGACATGGTCGCTAACGTGACACCTTTGCAGGACAGGCTGCAATTTGCAAGCTTCACCGAAGTCTTTTGGACGGTGCAGTGGGCAGCCATAGGGCTTTTACAAAATGAGGTCATGAGTCGTGCTGCTCAGCTTAAAGGGAAGCGATTAGCGATATTAAGTGATTACCAACTTGCCAATGATTTACCCTTGTTGTTGCCCGATAGCCCGTTAATTCAGATTAAGGATGTATCAGATGGCTTGCGCTTATTGCAAGACCAAGAAGTAGATTATGTTATTGACTCTGTGGAATCCGCCAGTCGATTAATGCGACAAGCGTCATCGGTCAATTTTCGAATTCAATTACTGGAGGATTTACCGGATTACCCTTCTTTAGTGGCGGTGCGTAATGATTATGAGCCGCTGGTGTCCATTTTAAATAAGGGGTTACAAACTATAGGCCAGCAAGAGCGGCAGCAACTTAACCAACGCTGGTTTAATATTGAAATTACTCAGGGTATGAATAGTGCCCGGGTACAGCAATTGATCTGGCAGGTATCGGCAGTGGCCTTGTTGCTAATTAGCCTGTTTGTGATTTGGAATGTGTTTCTACGCCGTGAGGTGGCGTTGCGTCGAGCGGCAGAGCATAAAATGCGGCAAATGGCGACCCATGATGATTTAACCTCCTTACCTAATCGTAGCTTGTTGCGAGAGCGCTTAGAGCAAGCCTTGCTGCAGCATAGCCGGCACAATGAAATTATGGCGTTAGTCTTTATTGATTTAGATGGCTTTAAGCAGGTTAATGATGAGTACGGACATGATGCTGGTGATGAGTTGCTGCTCAGAGTGGCAGCGGTGCTCAGGCACTGTATTCGTAAAAGTGATACCGCTGCACGTTTTGGTGGCGATGAGTTTGTAGTATTACTGACTTCACTATTAAATGCGGATGACGCGGCCATAGTAGCAGAAAAAATTCTGACACAATTAAAGCAACCTATTCAGCTGTCGGTCGGCACAGTGACATTAGGCGCCAGTATGGGTATTGCGGTTTATCCACAGGATGGCACTGATGCCGCCAGCTTGATGCGTCAGGCAGATCTGCTGATGTATCAGGCGAAACAGCGAGGTAAAAATCATTACTGCTTTAATCAGCAGCAGTTTTAATGTCTGGGCAGTGACTTTAGTACTCTTTCCTATATAATCAGCCGTTATTTCAGTACTGCTAAGCAGCAAGGTAGAGGAAAGGTTTAATGCGTAGCCATTATTGTGGTTTATTAAGCAGCGCTCAGGTAGGGCAACAGGTCTCGTTGTGTGGTTGGGTCAATCGTCGTCGCGATCTCGGCGGGTTAATATTTCTTGATTTACGTGACCGGGAAGGCCTGGTGCAAGTTGTCTGTGATCCTGATTTATCAGAATTATTCGATATTGCTTATACCTTGCGTAATGAATACTGTGTACAGCTAAGTGGCGAGGTGCGGGCACGGCCAGCGTCGCAAGTTAATGCAGACATGGCTACTGGCGAAGTAGAGGTTTATGCATCATCCTTACACATTCTGAATAAATCTGCCCCGACGCCACTGGATTTTAATCATGAAAACAGTGAAGAGCAGCGTTTAAAATACCGCTACCTTGATTTACGCCGGCCGCTGATGAGTGATCGGTTAAAGTTTCGGGCGAAAGTCACCAGTTTTGTCCGTAATTTCATGGACTCAAACGGCTTTTTAGATATAGAAACGCCTATTCTGACCAAGGCGACCCCGGAAGGCGCCCGTGATTATCTGGTGCCCAGCCGAACGCATAAAGGCCAGTTTTTTGCACTGCCGCAATCACCACAGTTATTTAAACAACTGCTGATGATGTCGGGCTTGGATCGCTATTACCAAATTGTAAAATGCTTTCGCGATGAAGACTTGCGGGCCGATCGTCAGCCTGAGTTTACCCAGATTGATATTGAAACCTCTTTTATGACCGCTGAGCAGGTGATGGCAGTCACTGAACAGATGGTGCAACAGCTGTTTAAAACATTACTGGGTGTGGACCTTGGGCAAATGCCGAGGATGCCATATTTTGAAGCGATGCGTTTATATGGCTCAGACAAGCCGGATTTACGTAACCCCATGCAGTTTGTTGATGTAGCGGATTTACTGAAAGACGTTGAATTTAAAGTATTCTCCGGCCCGGCCAACGATGCTAAAGGTCGCGTAGTGGCGCTGAAAGTACCGGGTGCAGCGGACAAAGTATCACGTAAAGATATTGACACTTACACCAGCTTTGTTGGCATTTATGGCGCTAAAGGCTTAGCCTGGATGAAAGTAAATGATGTGACTGCCGGTGCTGAGGGTGTGCAATCACCAGTAGCCAAGTTTTTAACGCCAGATATCATTACGGCCATTATTGCCCGTACTGAAGCCAGTAACGGCGATTTGATCTTTTTTGGTGCTGACAGCTATAAAGTCGTGTGCGAAGCCATGGGTGCTCTGCGCTTAAAACTGGGCGAGGATTTAGCGATCACTCAAGCTGGTTGGAAACCGCTGTGGGTAGTTGACTTCCCGATGTTTGAAGAAACCGACGATGGCAGTTATGCCGCTGTGCATCACCCTTTTACTTCACCGTTAGATCCAGAGACCTTCTTAGCTACGGCAAATAATGAACTTGAACTGGGTACTTTATTATCAAATGCCTATGACATGGTATTAAATGGTACTGAGTTAGGCGGTGGATCGGTGCGTATTCACAATAGTCAGCTGCAGGCTAAGGTGTTTACGCTTCTGGGTATCAGTGATGAAGAAGCTGCTGAAAAGTTTGGATTTTTGCTTGAAGCATTAAAATATGGTGCTCCACCGCATGCCGGTTTGGCCTTTGGCCTGGATCGGTTAGTGATGTTAATGACCGGTGCTACCTCAATCCGTGATGTGATGGCATTCCCTAAAACCGCTACAGCCGCTTGTCCGTTGACTGATGCACCGGGAGAAGCTAATCCGGCACAACTGGCGGAGCTGGGTATTAGTGTTAACGCGAAAGTACAATAAGCAATACTGTGGCAGCTG
This sequence comes from Arsukibacterium sp., assembly GCF_036735525.1. Classification (NCBI taxonomy): domain Bacteria; kingdom Pseudomonadati; phylum Pseudomonadota; class Gammaproteobacteria; order Chromatiales; family Chromatiaceae; genus Arsukibacterium; species Arsukibacterium sp. Next base: position 56,241 of record NZ_DAINOE010000006.1, read on the forward strand.
CTGGCTGCCACAACAAAGGAGTCACTGATGGCCGGCCATAGTAAATGGGCGAACATGAAGCATCGCAAAGCCCGTCAGGATGCGAAAAAAAGTAAAATCTTCACCAAAATTATCCGTGAGCTGACGGTTGCCGCCCGTCAGAATCCGGATGTCAGCATTAATCCACGTTTACGGTTAGCGGTAGATAAAGCGCTGTCCGAAAATATGACGCGCGATACCATAGACCGTGCTATTAAGCGTGGTGCCGGTGCTAATGAGGGCGAAAACTACGAAGAGTTGGTCTATGAAGGGTATGGCCCTAATGGCGTAGCCGTGATAGTGGAGACCATGACTGATAACCACAAACGCACCGTGGCAGATGTGCGCCATGCATTCACTAAGCATGGCGGTAGTCTGGGCACTTCTGGCTCTGTGGCTTATCTGTTCAGCCGCCGTGGTGTAATGATGTATGCACCAGGAGTGGATGAAGACGCCTTAATGGAAGCCGCCCTGGAGGCCGGGGCCGAAGATATTGTCATTGAGCAGGATGGCAGTATTGAAGTGCTGACCAGCGCTGATAGCATTAACGACATAAAAGATGCCCTTACCGGCGCAGGTTTCACGCCGGATAGCAGTGAAGTGACTTTAGTCCCATCAACACGGGCCGTCGTGGATGCCGATCATGTAACGGCGTTTTTTAAGCTACTGGATCAGTTGGAAGATTCTGACGACGTGCAAAATGTTTATCACAATGCCGAGATCAGTGATGAGCTGATGGCTGAGCACGCTTAACTGTGAATGTTATTCTGGGGATTGACCCCGGTAGCCGGTTAACCGGATATGGTGTGGTGCGACAGGTAGGCATGAGCTTTCAGTATGTGGCCAGTGGCTGTATCCGCCTTAGTACCACAGATTTACTGCCTGAGCGTTTACTGGATATCTTTAATGGTGTGACAGAAATTATCAGCCAAACCCAGCCAACGATATTTGCCATCGAGCAGGTCTTTATGGCACGCAACGCCGATTCTGCATTAAAACTGGGTCAGGCCAGAGGTGCTGCTATAGTTGCGGCTAAACATGCCGGGCTTGAAGTGTTTGAATATTCAGCCCGGCAAGTAAAACAAGCCGTGGTAGGCAGTGGTGCGGCAGACAAAGCACAGGTGCAGCATATGGTACGTACCCTGCTGAAACTACCCGCCACCCCCCAGGCTGATGCGGCCGATGCGCTTGCAGTCGCTCTGTGTCATGGGCATACTCAACAAAGTTTAATCAGCCTGGTCGGTCAGGCACGCAAAACCGTGCGTGGCCGCTTACGCTGATGCCAACCCTCTTATATAAGCAGACGCTATGATTGGACGATTACGCGGGGTTTTGCTGGAAAAGCAAGCGCCGGATTTACTGCTGGAAGTGGCCGGAGTGGGCTACGAAGTACAAATGCCGCTGACCAGTTTTTATCATTTGCCGGCTATTGGCGGCGAAACGGTAATATATACCCACTTTGTCGTGCGTGAAGACGCCCAGCTACTCTATGGCTTTATTAATCCCTCGGAGCGCGCTTTATTCAGGCAACTGATCAAAGCCAATGGTGTCGGCCCTAAGCTGGCGCTGACTATTTTATCGGGTATGACCGCGCAGCAGTTTGTCCGCTGCGTGCAGCTGGATGATGTCAGTACTCTGGTTAAACTGCCAGGGGTGGGTAAGAAAACCGCTGAACGGCTGGTGGTTGAAATGCGTGATCGCTTAAAAGACTGGGGGGGTGCGCCGTCCACACCATTGACTGATGCGTTGCTGATCCAGGGCGATGAAGCGATGTTCAATCTTGAGCAAACGGCAGAGCAAGATGCCAGCAGTGCGCTGGTGTCATTGGGATATAGCCCGTTGCAGGCAGAGAAAGCGGTTCAAAAGGTAAAGCAGCCCGACATGAGCAGTGAACAGCTGATAAAAGCAGCCCTGCGGAGTATGATGTAAGCCATGATTGAAGCAGATCGCTTAATACAAAGTAGCGCTACGCGCGATGAAGAAAGTATTGACCGGGCTATCCGGCCGAAAATGCTGGCCGATTACACCGGGCAGGAGCATGTGTGTCAGCAAATGGCCATTTTTATTGAAGCGGCGCGCGGCCGCGGTGATCCTCTGGATCACTTGCTGATATTTGGTCCGCCCGGGCTGGGTAAAACCACGCTGGCGATGATTGTCGCTAATGAAATGGGCGTCAATATTAAAACCACTTCAGGGCCAGTATTAGAAAAAGCCGGTGATTTGGCGGCGTTACTAACCAACCTTGAACCAAACGATGTGCTGTTTATCGATGAAATTCACCGGTTAAGCCCGGTGGTCGAAGAAATTCTATATCCGGCAATGGAAGATTATCAGCTGGATATCATGATTGGCGAAGGCCCGGCCGCCCGTTCTATCAAGTTGGAATTGCCGCCGTTCACTCTGGTGGGGGCCACCACCCGTGCTGGCGCTTTAACCTCACCACTGCGTGACCGCTTTGGCATAGTACAGCGACTGGAGTTTTATAAAGTTACTGAGCTGACTCAAATTATTTTACGTTCGGCACATTATCTTAATTTAGTGTTAGATGAAGCCGGTGCCGCAGAAATTGCCCGCCGCTCGCGCGGAACACCACGTATAGCCAACAGATTGCTCAGGCGGGTGCGCGATTATGCCCAGGTAAAAGCGAATGGCCAGGTCACAGTAGATATTGCTTCACAAGCATTATTGATGGTGGATGTGGATGCCCAAGGTTTTGATTACATGGATCGAAAACTAATACTAGCCATTATAGAAAAATTTATGGGTGGGCCTGTCGGATTGGATAATCTGGCGGCAGCCATAGGTGAAGAAAAAGACACCATTGAAGATGTGATAGAGCCTTATTTAATTCAGCAGGGTTTTATTCAGCGTACTCCACGAGGTCGTATCGCTTCGCCCAGGGCATATCAGCATTTTGGTTTTGATATACCACAGACTTAGCCGGCAAACTGGTTAATGCGGGCTAAAATTGGCCAAAAAAAAGCCCGCTTATTCAGCGGGCAAGCAAGAAAATGAAGGAGTGCTTCAAAAATCCAGGGAACATGTTTACAACAACAACGAGTGCCATGTTGATGGTGACTCATTGCCAGGTGATCTTGACTAAACAAGGTAAAACTTACCGTGTTTTTGCGCTAGCTCAGAACACTTGAGCATAATAAAGAGTTGGAGTAATTACTTCAAACGAGAAAAATTAGCGCGGAGATATTAGATTTTCTAATGCTAATTAGACTTATTGCGTCATTTAACTGTCAAATAGCAATAAACAAACCTGCGTTACACCCTTATTCATGCAGCGTTAAGTTAATTAGTGGAATATGACTCAGATTACTTTTTATTTTGATGACTATTTTTTTGGTGATGTTGAAGACAGCTGCCTTGAAACACAGAGTGAACTTAATCTAGCTCAGTGAGTCTGTTAGATGTTTTATGGATAAAACAAGTAGGGCAGCAAAAAAAATATAGTCAGCCTTTGGCGGTTTAGCCAATTGAGTTTGTTAACGGGCTTAATTATCATACAACCATAAAGCATGAATGCAGATGTCAAAGACAGATTTTATCCTGCCAGTGCGGGTCTATTATGAAGATACCGACGCCGGAGGCATAGTGTACTATGCCAACTACCTGAAATTTTTTGAACGCGCGCGCACCGAATGGTTGCGTGCTCTTGGAGTTGAGCAAGACATTCTGTTGGCTGAACAAGTAGGTTTTGTGGTCACAGACGTACAAATGAAAAACCATAAAAGTGCTAAATTCAATGAGTTATTGACCGTGTCCAGTCAAATTAGTACTTTAAAGCGTGCCAGTATGATTTTTAGCCAGCAGATAACCAATGCTGATGGCCAGTTGTTGTGCAGTGCAGAAATTAAAGTGGCCTGTGTTAATCCACAGGCGGGTAACGCCCGGCCGTTGCCGGCAAACGTATTAGAGGTATTACAGCGTGTCAGGTGAAATTTCGATTCTGCATTTATTACTAGAAGCCAGCATTGTGGTGCAGGCAGTAATGTTGATCCTGGTTGGCATGTCAGTGACCTCCTGGAGCATGATCTTTAAACGCAAAAAAGTGCTGCAGCAAGCCTTGGTTGATGCCAAAAAATTTGAAGATCGTTTTTGGTCTGGCGTTGACTTATCTAAGTTATATGCTGAAGTGAGTGCCCGCACAGAAGTGAATGGTCTGGAAGCGCTTTTTAAATCAGGGTTTAAAGAATTTGCCCGTATGCACAAAAGCAGCCAACGTCAGCCTGCAGCCGTAATGGAAGGCACTCAAAGAGCGATGCGGGTAGGCTTATCACGCGAAGTAGAACGTTTAGAAACCAACCTGCCTTTTTTAGCCACTGTAGGTTCTATCAGCCCTTATATCGGTTTATTTGGCACCGTATGGGGTATTATGAATTCTTTTATCGCCTTAGGTGCCGTGCAACAAGCTACGCTGGCGATGGTGGCACCGGGTATCGCTGAAGCCCTTATTGCTACCGCCATTGGTTTATTTGCGGCTATCCCTGCGGTCATCGCTTACAACAAGTTTTCACATCAGGTAGAGCTGTTAGAAAGCAGCTATGTGAATTTTGTTGAAGAATTTGCCAACATCCTGCATCGCCAGACTGTAAGCAGTGGAGATCAGGGCTAATGTACGCTCGGAAAAAACGGCGGATGATGGCCGAGATTAACGTGGTGCCTTACATCGACGTGATGTTAGTGCTATTGGTTATTTTTATGGTCACCACGCCCCTGATTACGCAGGGGGTTAAAGTTGAGTTACCTAAATCTGCCGCTGAGCCGATTGAACAGATGACCGAAGGTAAAACACCTTTAGTGGCCACTGTAGATGAAGCCGGTCTGTATTACTTTGAAAAAGACGGTGTTCAACAAGGGCCTTTTAATGCTCAGCAGTTGCAAGTTGAAGTGGCCAGCTGGCTGACGATAGAGCCGGGTACCCAGGTGATCGTTAAAGGCGATGGCCGGGTAGACTATAACTCGGTGATTAGGCTTATTAATGTGTTAAAGCAAGCTGGGGCATCGGCAGTAGGCTTGATGACCGACAATGAAGTTTAAACAAATGCAGCACTGGTTATTATCCTCCTGGAGTAAGTCGGTTGCACTGCACCTGGCGTTGGTACTGGGTTTAGTCATTGGTGGCTTAAATTTTGCGCCGAAACGGCTGGAAATCAGCCTGGACTCGGATGGCATGAGTGCTCCCGCCGCGCCGGCTGCGCCAATTGAGGCGGTGGCCGTTGATCGCCAGGTGTTGGAGCAGCGTGTTGCTGAAATTCAACAGCAACGTGAGGCTGCCCGGCAAGCGGAAGAGCAGCGTATTCGTGATTTAGAGCGGCGGGCGCGACAGGCTGAACAAGCGCGGACCACAGAGGAACAGCGATTACGTCGCGTTGCGGAAGAAAAACGTCAGGCAGATGCCGCAGCACAAGTGGCCAGAAAAGCGGCCGCAGATGCCAAAAAACAGCAGGAAGTAGAGCAACAGCGGGCCAAAGAAGCGGAACAGCAGCGCCAGGCGCGTGAACGCGAGAGACAACAAGCTGAAGCTGCGGCTAAAGCGGCGGCTGAGCAGAAAAAAGCAGAGCAGGAAGCCCTGGCCCGGGCACAGGCTGAACGCGAGCGTCAGGCACAGCGCGAAGCGCAGGAGCGGGCGATGCAAGAGCAGATGGCGGCAGAAGCCGAAGCCCGGCGGCGGGCACGCTCTCAGCAAACCTTAACCGAAGTGCAACGTTATACGGCGATGATCTCTGATACTATACGCCGTAACTTGTTAACCGATGAGCGCACCATGCGTGGCCGTACCTGCCGTATCAATGTCCGGTTGGCCACCTCAGGTTTTGTCACTCAGGTCAGTGTAGTAAGCGGTGATCAAGTGGTATGTGATGCGGCGGTCAGAGCCGTAAACCGCGCTGGAACTTTACCGGTATCCTCGGATCCGGATGTGTATAACCAATTAAAGGATATCACCTTAACGGTGGCTCCCGAGTTTTAATTATGATGAAATTACTACGAAATATCTCTTTAGGCTGGCTGTTGCTGTGTTCAGCACTGGCACAGGCATCGCTGGAAATTGTCATCACAGAGGGTATTGATTCAGCGCGTCCAATCGCTATTTTACCTTTTACTTTTAATGGCACGACGCAGCCAAGCGAACGTTTGTCTGAAATTATTGCTGCGGATTTAATGCGCAGTGGCCAGTTTAGTCCGCTGCCCGGTATTAAAATGCCACAACGGCCGACTAAAGCATCTGAGATTAATTTTGCCGCCTGGGCCCGTGAAGGGGTTGAGGCTATTGTTATTGGCCAGATTAACGAAATAGGTATTGACCGTTACACTGTTAGTTTTGAATTAATTGATGTGTTGAAAGGTAACGCAGGCATTAATACCCAGATGTTAAATGCCGGACAGTTAGTGGTCAGCAATCAGCATATTCTGGATGCGCGCGAAACGACAATTAACGGTGGCCAGTTCCGTCAGTATGCTCACCGTATTAGTGATATAGTGTATGAAAAACTCACCGGCGTACGGGGTGCTTTTTTAACTAAAATTGCATATGTACTGGTGCGCGATAATCATGAATTTCCGTTTCAGTTAATTGTTGCTGATTATGATGGCGCCAACGAGCAGGTGCTGTTGCGCTCGAAAGAGCCACTGATGTCGCCCAGTTGGTCTCCTGATGGCACCAAACTGGCGTATGTCACCTTTGAAAAACGTCAGGCACAAATTTATATTCAGGATATTTACACGGGGCGTCGTACTATTATCAGTTCCACGCCGGGCATCAATGGTGCACCTAGCTGGTCGCCTGATGGCCGTAAAATGGCCATGGTGTTATCTAAAGATGGCAATCCGGAAATCTATGTGATGGACATTGCCAGTAAAGCCCTGACCCGAATTACCAATCACAGGGCAATTGATACGGAGCCTGCCTGGTCACCGGATGGAAAGCAGCTGGTGTTCAGTTCTGAGCGCGGTGGTAATCCACAACTATATAGCATAGATTTAGCAACAGGTACAACCCGACGCCTGACCTTTGAAGGTGATATGAATCTGGCAGGGACTTTCACGCCGGATGGTCAGTCGTTGGTGATGGTAAATCGTACAAGAGGTCAGTATCATATCGCCAGAATGGATCGTCAAAGCCGCTTTTTGCAGGTGTTGACACGCACAGATCTGGACGAATCGCCAAGCATAGCGCCGAATGGCTCTATGATTATTTACAGCACCATGCACGGTCAATCGCAGGTGTTGGCACTAGTTTCTATGGATGGTCGTTTTAAAGCCAGGCTACCGGCGGCGGAAGGACAGGTGAAATCGCCGGCCTGGTCACCCTTTTTATAAAACACAACTCGGTTAAAAATTAAACTAAGGACAACAACATGAAACTGAACAAAATACTGAAAGGTTTAGCCATTGCATTACCAGTGTTAACACTGGCAGCATGTAGCTCAACCCGTTCAACTGATGCCGGTGATGAGCAAGCCAGCCAAACTACCCGTCCGGTTGAAACCGTGCAAGTAGAGCGTGTTGAGCAAGTGGTAAGCCCTGCTGAGCAAATGCGCCAGAAACTGGAAGCATTACGTCAGGAAAACACTATTTATTTCGACTTTGACCGTGCCACTATTCGCCCGGAATTTGTTGAAGTATTACAGGCTCACGGTGCTTTTTTACGTGCCAACCCAAGCGTTCGTGTGACCATCGAAGGCCATACTGACGAGCGCGGCACGCCAGAATACAACATTGCTCTGGGTGAGCGTCGTGCGCAATCTGTGGTACAGTACCTGCAAAACCTGGGTGTTTCTGCAGGCCAGTTATCTACCGTCAGTTACGGTGAAGAAAAACCAGTAGACAGATCACGTACCGAAGCCGGTTTTGCTAAAAACCGTCGTGCAGTTTTAGCTTATTAATTAACAGGATAGTCGTGTGATTAAAACAGTAACCAGACCACTGCTTATTGCCATGTCCTTAGTCAGCATCGGCGTGTCCGCTAACCCGGCGCCAGTCACTGAAATAGGCAGGAGCAGCAGAGTACCTGTTACCACAACCACAGCAACGGGTACTGTTGAGCAACGATTAGCGGCATTGGAACGGGTGGTAGAAGCCCGGGCTGAAGCGCAAATTCGCATGCAGCAACAGTTACAATTGCTGTTAGACGAGGTAAGCGAGCTGCGCGGTGTTACTGAAACACACTCCTATCAGTTAGACGAAATTTTACAGCGTCAACGCGATATTTATCAGGAAATAGAGCGTCGTGTCAGCAGTGTGCAGCAGCAACCTGCTGCCACTAACGTGGTGCCTGATAGCACACCTTCGGTGTCGGTATCGACCAACGTATCTGAAAATGATGCTTATGAAAAAGCCGTAAATATGGTGCTGAAAGATCGTCGATATGACGCTGCAATTCCTGAGTTTGAAAGTTTTTTGCGTAGTTATCCGAACTCGGTTTACGCGCCCAATGCACACTATTGGCTGGGGCAGTTATTGTTTAACAACAATGATCTGGCTAAAGCTAAAACGCAATTTGAGCGGGTAGTGTCTAATTTTCCTGATTCCAATAAGGTCAGTGCTGCTTTGCTGAAACTTGGCCAGATTGCCGAGCGGGAAAATAACAAAGCCCTGGCGTTACGCTACTTTAATCGGGTGGTGGCGGAGCATGCTAGCAGCACCTCTGCCAGACTGGCCAGAGAGCGGATAACCGCTTTACAATAAACTCACCCGGCCCCGGCCGGGTTTTTTTATTTCTTAACTTAGCTATTCCCGTCAATTATCGCTGGCATTTTGAGCAGTTAGCCATGCGCAAAGGGCTTTTTCGCAGTTTTTGGTTGCACAAAGTTCGTAAATCAGTAAGATATGCCTCCGCGGTTAGGGTCGTTAGCTCAGTTGGTAGAGCAGTTGACTTTTAATCAATTGGTCGCTGGTTCGAATCCAGCACGACCCACCAAATCGCGCAAACAAGTACACCGAAGTGGGTCGTTAGCTCAGTTGGTAGAGCAGTTGACTTTTAATCAATTGGTCGCTGGTT
>NZ_DAINOE010000007.1:0-65239 GCF_036735525.1 Arsukibacterium sp.
TTTTACTGGCTGGATTAAACATGAATGAAAAATGAGCATTCACGCTCTTGCCCTGATATTGTTCCAGACCGCTAAAATCATATTCAGTTTCTGTTTTTGTACCATTAGCAACATGAATTGGGTTGCCTTGACTACAGCTGTTACTATCACCGTCCGAACCGAAATCGTCTTTGACGTTATTATGTAAACGGGTATGAAAATCCAAAGCCTTTGCCCGATTTTGTTGAGATCGTAGTAAATTTTGATTTGAAAAGTCCCATAAGGCTAATTTTGTGAGCATGTCACGGTACGCAGTTCCGTCAACGATAATACGTTCAAGGACTTCGGGTTCAGTTGGGGCAGCGACTGCTATACCTACGTTATTGCTAATAAGTACCGCAAGAGCGACAACTTTTACTTTATTTAAAGCCATATTTATCCTTAGCATTACTACTCTTATTTTTAAGTCGAATTGTGGAATTAAACAGCGCATTATTGATGATTTGAGGGATGGTAAAATCGATGAAGTTCTGATAAATAAATGATTTCTTAAAAAACAATCTATACCAACGTTAAGATTAGTCAAATACGGAATTTATTGCGGCCTTGTCGGTCTGACGCTGACGACAACCAAACCGGCGCAGGGGCAGCATAGCTTGACTGCTGTTATTCGACGCTTAACACGCTTTGTGGCTAATGATGGCCGCCCGTTGCTGCTGGCTATCGCTTTGCATGCGCTGCTGTTGTTGCTATTGCTCTGTATCGATGTGCGCCAGCCCGTTTTGCCGCCAGCTGTTGAACCGATTCAGACTTATCTGTATCAGGCGCCCAAACTGCCGCCAGCAACACCCGCAGCAACACCCGCATCAACAGCGCTAGCAGAAGCGGGTGCTGCCATTATATCCGCTTTGGCTGAGGCTACTGCAGCCGACCATGCCGCGCCAGAGCAGGACTTAAGCGACCCTTTAGTGCCAGAGCCTGACAAGGCTGAGCAAAACGCTGCAGTACAGACGGACACTGAGTTAATCACCGTCCCTGCTGAGCTAACCACAACCCCCGCTTTGCAAACCACGGCTCACTCTGTAGAAACGCTGCCGCTACCGGGATTGGCAGAGCGGGCGCTTAACCGGGTTACAACAGTGCAGCCCGAGCAACTGCACGATGCGGCCAGCGCCAGTTATCAACAATTTTTAGAAAAACAGCAGCACCCAAAAATGACTGTTGAACGGCGGCATCAACAGCTGAGCGCCGATCCGGCGCAACAAGTGCTGGCCACACTCAATAATGGCACGCAGCTGATCCGCACCAGACATGGCTGCCTGATTGCCGACCCCAGCAAAGAGGGTTTTGACGCGCTGATGGCATTAAAGCGCAGCGACTGTGGTGATGAAGTTAAAATTGATGCATTAAAACAGGCGCTGGACAAACACCTGAAACGCTAAGCTGCTGCAGCGCGTTAACCCTCAGCAATATGTTGCTCTAAGCGCGCTTTTAATTCGCCCTCAATCGGCACGGCCTTGCCGGTTTTTTGATCTAAACAGACAAAGGTCACCTGGGCATCGGCAGCGACGGCGTCTTTGCCGGCAATATGCACTTCCTGCGTGACCACCGCACTCTTACCGCCTACCTTACTAAAGCGGGTCAGTACCTGTAGCGTATCACCCATGGTGGCCGCTACCCGGTAGTTAATATTAATGTTAACAATTACCCAGGCCAGATTGTGTTTGGCAAACCAGTCAATATCACCACTGTCTTCTAAATAACCCCAGCGAGCCTCTTCTAAGAATTCCAGATAGCGGGCGTTATTAACATGCTGATAAATGTCTAAATGATAACCGCGAACTTTAATTTGCGTACTGTGTGTCATGGTTTGGTCCCGACGTTAAATAGAGACGTAATTGTGGCATAGCTTAACTGGCCATACCAGATATGGTGAGGTTTTTTGTTGGATGAATATTGCTTAGGTTAATTTTTGGTTTACTATGCAATAGTGGAATAAAAATTAATAATAGGTACACCTATGCGCTTATGCAGTTTGTTACTGTTAGCGATGGCCAGTTTTAGTTTGTCTGCCGACTGGCTGGCTGGCTTAACCGCTTATGAAAAGCAAGACTTCGCCAGAGCGAAAACAGAATTCAGCCAACTATTGCCGCTGGGTAATGGTAAAGCGGCCTTTAACCTAGGTGTCATGGCCTATTATGGTGAAGGTCAGGCGCCTGATCTGGTTGAGGCGTTATCCTATTTTATGTTGGCCAGTGAGTTTCAGCATCCGCAAGCAGACGACATCTTAGCGCGCTTGCAACAAGAAGCCACGGCCGAGCAGCGGCGACAAGCGCAAGCGCTGGCGGAGCAGGCACAGCAGGCGCTGGTCATAAAAACGGATTTCCGACCTTACCGTTTCACCGAAGAGCATCCGCCTGCGGCGCTGAGTACACCTATGCCGAATATCCCTGATGATGTGCATCGCAAACATCCCTTTGGTTACATAGTGCTGCGTTATTTAGTGGATGGTGAAGGCCGGGTGCAGGTGGTTGATACGGTTGATGCATTCCCAGAAGACGCCTTTGACTCCTATACCTTTCGCACTATGCGCCGCTGGCAATACGAAGCCACAGGTAAACAGCACCTGATGACAAAGCAAATTAATTTTTGGGTAAGAGGTGCGATGACCGGACGTCAGGCCAATCAGCTGTTAAATCATCAGAATTTATGGGATTATGCTCAGGCGGGTGCGCCACGTTATCAGGAAATGCTGGGCAGTGTACTTAATCTGATTGATATTGTTGCCGACGGTTTATTGGTGATTGACCGGCAACTGCCGTTAGATGAAAAAGCCCCGGATTTAACCGAACTGTTTCGCCAGCAACAGCTAAGGTTTTTGTTACCCAGCTTTGTTGGCTCTGTTGAGGTGCAAACTAACGACAAAGGTGAAATTGTGCGGGTTATCCAGGGTCGGCTACTGCAAAGCCCTACAGCAGACGAACTGATAGGTGAGCGCATCCGTGGTGCCAAAGCTGGCTGGTACAGTTTAAGCCGGGCCACCCGAAGGGATACCGCCACTGTGCAACATTATCTGCCGATGAGCAATGCCATGAATCCCTGGTACTGGTGGAATGAAGCGGCAGTTAATGGCGATCGAACCGCGCAGCGCATTCTGGGCGCTAAGCGGGAAGACTGGCAGTTTTATTTATTACAACAGCAAGATCCGGTGTCCAAAGCCTGGCATGGGGCGCGTTTAATACTGGACGGTGAAACGGCTGAAGGTCAGACACTGTTACAGCAAGCGGCGAGCGCGGGATACAGCCAGGCCGCGGAACTGCTGCAAGCCTTATTGCCACAAAATATCTAAATGCATACCACGGCTCGCTATTGAGCCTGATACAGAGTAAAGGAAGAAAAGATGAAAACAAGATGGATGCTAATCATTGCTTTGCTGCTGGTTAATCCGGCCAGAGCAGACTGGTGGCAAGCGATTAACGCTTATGAAAACAAGGAGTATGCTGCTGCCCTGCAAGGCTTTGAACAACTGATTACATTAGGCAATGAAGATGCGGCCTATAACTTAGGCGCTATGTACCATAATGCTGAAGGGGTAGCTGCTGATCAGGAAAAGGCCCTGGCGTACTTTATGCTTGCAGCAGAGCTGGGTAGGGCCGATGCCGCTGAACTACTGGAGCGGCTACTAGTGCAAGCAGACGCGGCACAGTTAGCAAAAACTGAACAGCAGCTAGCCGTGTTGCGGCAATCCGTCAGTATATGGCCAAAAGATCTTAACGAACCGACCGACACTGTTGAACTGCCCCGGCCCGTAAAGCGGGCGGAGCCGAGGTATCCGGTTGATGCTGCCAGATCTGGGCTGTTTGGCTATGTGTCTATGCGCTTTTTAGTGGATGAGCAAGGTAAAGTACAGGCAATAGATGTGGTGGATGCCTACCCTGCAAAAACCTTTGACCGCGAATCAATACGTGCTGTTAAGCGCTGGCAATATGAAGCGACAGGTAAAAAGCATTTGCTGAGCGTGCGGCTTGATTACAGCCTTGAGGGCGCAGTAAGCGTTAACAGTGCTCAAGCGTTGATTGATAAACATCAGTTATGGCAAGGGTCTTTACTTGGCTCACCGCAGCATCAGTTACTGCTGGGCAGTGTGCTGCGACTGATGGATGTGCAAAGCCGGGTTGAGCTTTATATAGACAAATCATTGCCGATAGACGGCCATTTAAATTTAGCGGTTTTTAAACCATTCAGCACGGTTAAAGCTGACTTTGATGGTTTTTTTGGTCGCGCTTTGGTGCGAGTGGCCGAAGATGGCCGCATTATTGAACAACTTAGTGCAGATTTTGCCCCAGAAAGCGACATCACCACCCTGCTGGGCTTAACGCTCAGTGGCAAGATAGAAACAGATGTGTATCGTTTAAGCAGGGGTGTTGATCAGCGATCAAGAAGTATTTATGTCAGACCGTCACTTAGCGTGCCCGCCAGTTTGTCAGCACATTACTGGTGGGATAGCGCCGCCAAAAATGGGAGTAAAGAAGCGCAGCGAATTATGGCGGCTTATGATGAACGCTGGGAGCAATATTTGCTGGATCAGCAAGATGCCGAAGTCATGGCTTGGGTCGGCTCCCGGTTGATGTTAGAAGGTCAGCGTAACGAAGGCTTAGCGCTGCTGGATGCGGCTATTGCCAAGCAGTATCGACCGGCGCTTGAGCTGAAAAAACAGTTAATGTAACAGGCTGGGTGACAGTTAAACCGGCAAAAAGCGGCATAAAGCCGCTTTTTGCGTTAACAGCGCTGGCTTAAATATAAGCAAAGGCATCAGCGTACATATGCTGGCGCTGCGCCCCTTGCTCGGCAAAGGCTTCGCGGGCTACCCCGGCCATGGCAAAGGGGCCGGCGATATAAATATCGTACGCTTCCAGCGAGACAAAATCGGCTAACACCGCTTCATGGACTAAACCGCTGCGCCCCTGCCAGAGGTTGTCGGGCTCTTGTACCACCGGGATATAACTGAATTTTTTACCCTGTGTCGCCCACTGCTGTATTTGCGGCTGATAGTACAAGGCATCCTGCTGGCGAACGCCCCAATATAAAAATACCGGCTGGCTGGCGTTGGCCGCACTTAATGCCTGGGCAATAGCATACACATAAGAAAAGCCGGTACCGCCAGCCAGTAAGATAACCGGCCGCTGACTGTCCTGACGTAATTGTGCTAGACCCAGGCCAATCTCTGCCATCACCGGTAACGCCGCAGCGTGTTGTTGTTTAAGATGCGTCAGCGCTGCGCTTGACCAGCTGTCACCGGCAGGGGTGCCTATGTGCAGCTCCAATTGTGGCTGGCTGGCGATGCTGGCGATGGAGAACGGCCTTTTATCTTCAGCGCTCAGTACCAGCTGCAAATACTGGCCAGGCTGGTAGTCCACGGCTTGTTGTGGCTGCAGCAGCACTTTACTGATGGCCGGGCTTAACGCCTCAACCGAAAGTACATGGCAGGCGATGGCAGTAACAGGGGCTGTGGTGGTCATGGTGTTCTCAATATTAATAAAGGATAAAAGTGCGCGTTTAGCCGGTAATAAAAGGGTGATGCAATATCACATCGCTCAGCGGGTAAGCCAGGCAACAATAAGTAAACTTTTGTTGTTTGTCTAGTTCAGTTAGTGGTTGCGGCTCAGCATAGCTAACTTCACCGCTTTTTAGCTTACAGACACAGCTGGTGCATACCCCTTGACGACAGCGATTTGGAAAATCAATACCCTGACGCAACGCCGCCACTAATATTGTTTCTCCTGGCTCAACACTAAAGTTAAGCCCTGCTGGTATCAGGGTGATATTGAAGCGGGTAGTGTTACTCAAAGCTTCGACTCATTAATTGGTAAATGAATACCGAGGCTTGGCCATAGGTCATCGACGCGCTGCTTAATCTCATCTGTCATCACTATGGGCTCACCCCATTCACGAGTGGTTTCTCCCGGCCATTTATTGGTGGCGTCCATACCCATTTTAGAGCCTAGGCCTGACACCGGCGAGGCAAAATCCAGATAATCTATCGGGGTGTTCTCAATTAATGTGGTATCGCGGGCCGGATCCATGCGTGTGGTAATGGCCCAGATCACATCCTGCCAGTCGCGGGCATTAATATCGTCATCACAGACAATAACAAACTTGGTGTACATAAACTGGCGCAGGAAGGACCAGACCCCCATCATCACCCGCTTGGCATGGCCAGGGTACTGCTTTTTCATGGTGACAATGGCTAAGCGGTATGAGCAGCCCTCTGGTGGCAGATAAAAATCGGTGATTTCCGGAAATTGTTTTTGCAAAATCGGAATAAACACTTCATTTAATGCGACACCTAAAATGGCCGGTTCATCCGGTGGCCGTCCGGTGTAGGTGCTGTGATAAATCGGGTCCTGACGCATAGTAATATGGGTGACGGTAAATACCGGGAAATTATCTACTTCATTGTAATAACCGGTGTGATCGCCATAAGGGCCTTCCGGCGCTAATTCGCCCGGGGCAATATAGCCCTCCAGCACAATTTCAGCGCTGGCCGGTACCTGCAAATCATTGCTAATGCACTTGACTACCTCGGTATTATCGCCGCGTAACAGTCCGGCAAAGCCATATTCTGATAGGGTATCAGGCACTGGTGTGACCGCGCCTAAAATGGTGGCCGGATCGGCACCCAGCGCTACGGCCACCGGGTAATTCTGGCCCGGGTTGGCTTTTTGAAATTCATAAAAATCCAGCGCGCCACCACGGTGCGACAACCAGCGCATAATCACTTTGTTTTTAGACAGCACTTGCTGGCGATAAATGCCGAGGTTTTGCCGCTCTTTGTGCGGCCCTTTGGTGACCGTCAGGCCCCAGGTGATCAACGGCGCGGCATCGCCAGGCCAGCAGGTCATCACCGGTAATTGGCTTAAATCAACGTCGTCACCGCTTAACACTATTTGCTGACAGGGCGCTTTTTTCACCAGCTTTGGTGACATATTCAGCACCTGCTTAAATATCGGCAGCTTACTCCAGGCATCTTTTAAGCCTTTCGGTGGCTCAGGTTCTTTTAAAAACGCCAGCAGCTTACCGACTTCGCGCAGTGCCGACACCTCTTCCTGACCCATACCCAGCGCTACCCGCTTAGGGGTGCCAAATAAATTGGCCAATACCGGCATGCGGTAGCCTTTGGGGTTTTCAAATAAAATTGCCGGGCCGCCGGCGCGCAGTGTGCGATCGGCAATTTCGGTCATCTCCAGTACCGGGTCTACTTCAGCAATGACCCGCACCAGCTCACCGCGTTGCTCTAATTGCTGAATAAAATCACGTAAATCTTTATATTTCATGCTTGGCTTCAGGCCCTGACTGTCATTGGTGGTTATTATACAGCTCTACGCTTTGCATGCCAGTCTGGCTCAGTGGGCAGTGCCGGCGACAGTACCGGACATTATAGCGGCGGCAGGTACGGGCCAGCGCAATTGCACCACGGCGCCATGCTGATTACTCAGTGTGAGCTGGCCACCATGCCACAGTACCACCTGATTAACGATATAGAGGCCAAGGCCATAACCGGCTTTGCTGTCACCGGTACTAAAGGCCTGTGTCAATAACTGGCTATTCTGAACAAAACCCGGACCATCATCCTGTACCGTTAAACAATAGTAGCCAGCCGCCTGCTGCAGACTGAGAGTAATAGTACTGTTGGCATAGCGCAGCGCATTACTCAGCAGGTTATTGACAGCCAGGGTCATGGCATCGGCAATAAAATGCATGTGCGCCACGCTATTATGAAACTCGAGCTGAAACTCATGTTGATAAACGTCGAAATTATCGCGGATAGCCGCCAGCCAGGGCTCGGTAGCTAAGGGTTGCAAGGTTTTGTTGGCCATATAATCCAGCCTGGAGAAATCCAGATAATCCTGCATTAGCTGATCAATTTCGGCGATATCACGCTGTAAAGTGCGTTGGTATTTCAGCGGCATCTGCTCGCCGCATAAACTTAGTGTAAATTTTATCCGGGATAAAGGGGTGCGGGTTTCATGGGTAATGGTACGGGCGATATGTTGCTGTTGTTGCAGCAAGCTACAAATGCGCTCAGACATCAACTCCACTTTGTTTGCCAATATAGATAAGCTGGAGTGCCTGGAAATATTGGCTTTGATCGGGTTAGGTTGTTCGCTAAAGGCAAGAGTCAGTTTACTCAGGCGCTGAATATCCCGGAATAGTGGCCACAAAATCACCATAAACAATAACGCCAGGGCACTGTAAAACAGCCAGGAAAAATCGGGTGAATCTTGGTGTTGCCAGTTATTGACCGGTCCGGCCTGCAGCAATTGACCTGTGTCGCTGTAACGATAAAAATAAGTGGTTAAATCAGGCATTTGTAGCGCCAGTGTTTCATTGTTTGCCAGCTTTTGCTCTAATGCGGCGGGCAGTTGTAAGCTGTTTAGCGGTACTTCACTAAAGCTAAGTTGCGGGCTGTTAAACAGTTGTTCCGCCGTGATCTGGTAAGCCGGCTCTGCCGGTACCAGCCCTTGATAGAGTTTCGCCAGCGCCCAGATCAGCGCACAGCTGGACAGTACAACCAGCAGGTAGAAATGCACAAATTGCTTATTCATGCGCACTGCCATAGCTAAACATATAGCCCTGACCACGAAGCGCGGCGATGGCAAAATTATCCGCAAAGTTGTCTGCCAGCTTACGTCTGAGCCGGCTGATTTTCAGATCAATCGCGCGATCAATGCCATCATAGGGCCGGCCAACAATTTCCTGAAATAGCAGATCACGGCCAACCACCTGGCCCTGATGGCTGCAAAGTAACCAGAAAATATCAAATTCCAGGGCAGTAAGTTGTAATGATTCTCCCTGAAAAAAAGCCTGATAACGCGATTTATCCAATAGTAAATCACCAATCTGCCGTTTATCGGTGAGTTGTTGATGTTTGGCGAAACGCAATGCGCTGCGAATTTTTGCCAATAACAATAATGGGGCTATGGGTTTGCACAGGTAATCGGCCGCCCCCGTTTCCAGGCCGGTAATTTGCTCGTGCTCTAAGGTCAGGGCGCTAAGAAACACAATAGGGCAGCTACAGCGCAGCCGCAGCTTATTAAATAGCAGCAGGCCATTTAAGTCGGGCAGCATAATATCACTGATAATCATGTCAACCGCTTGCGAAAAGGTTAAAGCTTGCTGTGCCGTGGCCACATGCTGAACCTGTATCTGGTGCTGGCTCAGAAATTCGCTGATCACTTCGGCCAGCTTAAGATCATCTTCTATCAACAATACAGAAATGGCTTCGTTCATAGGCTGTTCCACAAGTAACCACGTCTGGGCCGCGGTTTTTCGATATATTGATAGACGACGAAACGGCTGCTGCGCACTACCTGTTGCTGCTCATCACGTAAATCAATGTGTACCGCCTCAGAGCTGTCCAGCTGCAGTTGAAACAACGAAACGCGTTCAGGTTGGTGCAACTGACAGTGTTGCTGTTGTTGGGCCACAATACAAAGCATGCCTGTGTAGTTTGCTGTTACTGCCGCCTGTACCTGCGCCTTACAGCGCGGCATATCGGCAGAGACCGCACATTTATCCGGCGTTAGTGTCAGGGTAAAACGGGCATCTGCAGCAAGTAAGCCACCACTAAATATGAACAATAGTAGTAACAGCGTTGAGTACGGCATCAGAATCGGTATCTAAGCCCTATAAACTGGCTTCGATACGCCGTGTTGTTCAATAACAGCGTTCTGTCCAGTGCGTTATCCATCCTGGTGTATTGCAATTGGCCAATCACATCGAGCTGCTCGGTTAACGGGTATGCCATCACCAGCCGCAACTGATAATGGCGGCTTGCAGGCAGGCTATACCAGTTAAAACCACCAAGTTCACTGCTGGTGAAATTATAGTAGTAGTTGGTGGTGGTTGCACTTTTCAGCAAATATCGGGCGACCAACCGCAGTTTCAGCTTGTGTAGCTGCAGGTCGCGACTCAGGCTTAAATGATATTCTGTGCCATGGTGCCCGGCGGTTAAATCTACCAGGCCACTAAGACGGATATCAGCCAGCTGGGTTTTCCAGGTAGCGCTGAGCCCGCCCAGATAGCTCAGATGGCGGCGGATGCGGATATCGGGTGTGTCACCAGGATCGGAGTAGCCAAAATCGGGTACTAATATTTCCCGCAAGCCCAGGGTGTGGCGACCGTCAAAGTGATAAAAAAAGCCATCTTCGTTAAACTGACCTACCAGGTCGACATAAAACGTAGGCTGCTCGAACAACGAATAGCCAAGATGAGTGTTTTCCAGATAAAAGCGCTTGCCGTAGTAGCTGATGCCAGGCAGCAGAAACATTTTTATATCGTCGCGAAAGCTCAGTGGATTGTCGATCTGACCATAGCCTGCCGACAGACTAAACGCCCATTCCCCCTGGCTAGCGCTATCAGACGCGGCCGTGATACTACAAAATTGCAGCAAAGCGAGCTGCAAGACTAACAGAAATGGTTTCATGTTATCGCAAGGCAAAAGGTGAATAATGGCAGTCTAGCAAGCCATGCTGAAAAATGCAGCGATCTGGTTGCAGTTGCTACAAAACGCTACAGGAAAACAGTGCTGAAAGTTCTGGAAATGATGGTTTTATGTGCAGTCGGTAACGCAGGTTATCTGTACGACTATAACAATAATTCCATCAACAATCCGGAGAACGCAATGAAATTGAGTACGCTCTCTGTTACGGTGGCCGCGGCACTATACAGTGCTGCAGCCTTACATGCGGCCAGTGATGTGCCGCAGTCTGCATCCGTAACCCAACCAGCCGCGAATACATTACGCTTTATTACTGCTGAGCAAGTCCAAAGGTTAAACCAACGCCAAACCGTCAATGCGGTCAACAAGGTTAATGTGGTTAAACAGAACCATGGCCTAAATATGGCGATTAATCCGGTAAGGAGTAAATTTCAGCCTGAGCCTGACTTAACCGGTGAGCATGTCTATATAGTTCAACTGACACAACCGGCGATCAGTACACATGCTATTCAGTCCCAGCCGCTGCAGGTAATAGGTGCTGCCAGTCAGCCCCTGGTTGGCCAGCAGAAATTATTCAGCCGCGGCCAGCCAGTGACACAGCAGGTGGCGGACTACCAGCAACAGTTATTGCAGACGCAACAGCAAACCCTGATCCAGGTTGAGCAGGTGCTGGGGGCCAAGCACGTGCGGCAACAGTTTACCGCAGCTATTAATGGTTTTAGTATGAGCCTAACCCAGGATGAAGCGGAACGCTTGTCTCGTTTGCCGCAGGTTGCCTCTGTACAGCGCTCGGTGATCTATAAACTGAACACTGATGAAGGGCCGCGAGTGATCAATGCCGATCAGGTGTGGTCAGGCAATACTGATCTGAATTTGCCGTTAAAAGGTGAGGGCATTATTGTTGCGGTGTTGGATACTGGCGTCAACACCGATCACCCGTCATTTGCTGCCGTCTCAACTGATGGTTACCAGCACGTTAATCCGTTTGGTGCCGGTCAGTATCTGGGCGATTGTCAAAAGGCCGGTTTTGCTCACCTGTGTAATGACAAACTAATAGGTGTCCGCAGTTACCCGGTTATCACCAAAGATTTTGGGTGGATCGCCCCCGCTGTTGGCGAAGATTATAACGGTCACGGTTCGCATACGGCGTCAACGGCAGCAGGTAATACCTTGCATGATGTTGATTTTGTTATTCAGGACGTGAGTGCCGCCAGCGATGGTATCGTCATAAAAGAAGGCTTTTTCCCTCAGATCTCTGGTGTTGCGCCACGTGCCAATATTATCTCCTACCAGGTCTGTTCGCCGTTAGGGGAGTGTCCGTCAGAAGCCCTGATTGCCGGCATTGAAGATGCGGTAACAGACGGCGCTGATGTCATTAATTTTTCTATAGGTAACGCCGGAAATCTGCGCTCGCCGTGGGAAGATGCGATTGAGCAAGCGTTCCTGGGTGCCTTCCAGGCTGGCGTAGCCACCGCGGCATCTGCCGGTAACTCTGGAGGTGCTGAAGGAAACGAATACCTGGGTTATATTGACCATGCTTCACCCTGGCTGGTTAACGTAGGGGCGACAACTCATGGGCGAAGCATGCACATCGATACTACCCTTGATAACTTTGTTGGTGGTGATTATGCGCCCTATCAAGCAATAAAAGGCGGCGGCATTAACGATGAAAGCCTGACCGGGGTGGTGGTTGATGCTGCCCACTATGGTGATGCCGACTGTTTGTCCGCGTTTGCTGCTGATACCTTTGCTTATGCCTTAGATGTAAATAACAATACGATTGTTGATACGAACGGTAACCCGGCACCGGTCATCGTTGCCTGTCAGCGTGGTAACAACCCGCGTATTGAAAAAGCCGCTAATGTGGCTGCCGGCGGTGCCAGTGGCTTCATTTTGTATAACGCGTCAGATTGGGGTGATGAAGGCAATGTGGTCTACACCGATCGCTATCCGATCCCGGGTATTCACATTAGTATGGAAAACTGGTGGCAGCTGAGTAGTTGGTTAAACAGTGACGCAAGTCATGGTCATTGGTTAACCATTTCGGCAACCGACATCTATAAAACAGTGGATCCCAACAAGCAAGACCGATTGGCCAGCTTTTCGTCCCGTGGACCAAGCCGGGCGAATCCAAGTCTGTTGGTGCCCACAGTGTCAGCGCCTGGGGTAAATATTTACGCCGCGTCAAATGATGAAAACCCTTTTGCAGAATATGCCGGTGGTACCCCTTTTACTGCTGATTACGCTTTCCTCAGTGGCTCCTCAATGGCTGCGCCTCATGTGGCCGGTGCGCTAGCCCTGCTCAAGCAAGCCAATCCGCAATTGTCGGTGGCTCAGTTGCAATCGGCTTTGCAACTCACAGCGGATCCGGAAGTTGTCACAGTGAATAATGAAGGGCAGCCTTGGGAAACCCGCACAGAAGTGAACATTTACCGTGCCGGTACCGGCCGGATTAATGTCAAAAATGCGATTGATACAGGCCTGGTAATGGATGAGAGTCATGCCAATATGCTGGCCGCCAACCCTAATAGCGGGGGATTACCGCACCAGCTCAATATTCCACAATTGGTGAATTTTAACTGTAATCCGACCTGTACATGGTTAAGAACCTTTACCGCGACCAAAGATGGGCACTGGGAAATCAGCAGTGATCCAGTGGTGAACTGGTCTGCAGCAAGCCACTATCAGTATCAGCAAAATGGTGTAAAAATCGAAGCCGTCCCAAGCCGTTTTAGTTTGAGAGCCGGTGAAAGCCAAACCGTAATGGTAACGGCATCGATCACCAAAACCCACGATATCTTTGGTAACTCAGAAGTGGAATTGCATTCACATCTGAAGTTGCAGGATCTTAGCGGCCGTTCACCGGACATGCGTATGCCGGTGGTATTCAAGTATAACGCCGGCCAATTACCGGAAAAAATTGAACTGAATATGCACGCAGCTGCTGGTAACTTCCCGATTAAAGGTGTGGTTTTACCTGAAGCCGTTTCGCCGGTTGCCAGGGTTTATAAAGCAGTAACGCCAGATATTGAATTGGTCACCCTGCCAACAGATGATGACGGTGTGATGCCCTGGCCAGCTAATCCTTATTATGATGAGCCAACAGATCAAATTGTTGATGATTCGGTGCATATCCGATGGATGACGGTACCTGAGGGGAGCAAAAGGCTGGTGGTAGAGGTGCTTGAGCGCGTTACCAAGCTGCCTGACGGACAGATCAATGACAGCAACTTAATCGTCTATCTTGGTAAGGATTTTGATGGCGATGGTGCTGCTAACCCGCGTACTGAAATTCTTTGCGCCTCTTTACATACCACGCTGAACAACTATTGCTATATTGATGATCCGGAGCCGGGTGAATACTGGGCCATGGTATACAACCCAAATGATTGGTTCCTGCCAGGTGACTTTACCTATAAAGTGGCTTACGCCGTGGTCACTGACGAGATAGATGGCTCTGTTAGCATACAGTTACCAGGCAATACCGATGGCGTTACGCCAACAACTATTAACCTGGAATGGAACCTGCCAGAGGCGCAAGCTGGTGATATTTACTACAGTGGTTTTGATATTGGCAGTTCAGACGTAAATCCGCAAAGTGCCGGTTTTGTGCCGTTGCGGCTTAATCGTGGGGCAAATCACATTAGCATGCAAACGGAAAAAACCAGCGCCCGTATCGGCCAGCGTTTTGATCTGACCTTCACCGGTTTGCCAAACCAAAGTGGCCTGGATCGCAGCTTTAGCATCACAACACAAATACCCGCAGGGTTAACGCTGGAACAAGATGCGATTCGGTTATCTGACGACAGCATTATTACTGCAATGAGCCTGAGCGATGGTGTGTTAACCATAAGTGGTGAGCAACCCGACACCAAAGACCTCGCGGCGGCCTATGTGATGACCACTAATCAGGACGATGCGATGTGCTTCATGCCAGATTATGGACAGAATGATCCAGGCTTTATTGATTTGGTCGCAATGGGCGGAGGGCCTTTGTTCGGTAATGAGGATCCGATGGATTTACGTGAAGGCACTCATATACCGTTAAGCTGGTTATTCCAAGATTACTCAGGGCTAAACCTCTATGGCAATGAACACTATCCGGTGCATTCGTTGTTCATAAGAGGTAATGGTCATATCGGTTTTAGCGGTGAACCCTTATTCTGGCCGGCACACTATCCTTTCCCTTACAGGGGCTTTCCTCATCAGGCGATCGCACCTCTGTGGCGAGGATGGGGAGGGACTCCATTTGGCTTTGATGTAATGATTACACCTTTTAATGGTTGGGATCAGGGGATTTCAGTGGCACATTCGGATGAACATGCAGTTGTTCAATGGAATGGATCACATTCGGTATACTATGAAACTGATCCTGAGACCTGGGAAACAACACGCATAGAGCGTGATGACCGCTTTAATTTTCAAATGGTGATGAATAAAGCCACCCGTTTTGGTAAAGGGCAATATGAGTTCTATTTGGGGTATCAAAAGCTGCAGTTTAACGGCGATGGCCGGGGTTCCGTTGGTATTCAAGGCTTCCGCGGTTTACGCGATCCCTATGGTCCGTTAGAGGGGCATTTAGGTTCAAGTTTCGCCTATGAAGACCTTGATCAAAAACTGCAGGAAGGGTTAGTGATCTGTATGGATTACCAGGGACCGGAATCTTCGCAGTTCTCGGTGACCGTACCGGTGCGGGTGTCTAACGGTGCTGTGGGCAAAACACTGGATGTGACCGGCGTGGCAACGCTGGCGGGTATGGCTGATATGCCACTACAGGCCAGCATAGACGTACCGGGTAATATAACGGTGGGCGCTATCCGCGATTACACTATCGATGAAAACACCACTTTAGCCAATCTGCTGGTGCTGTATAGTGATGAGCGCAATACTGCAAACCGGATCAGTGTCAGTGGTGCGAATATCACGGCTGAGGTGCATGGTCATACTGCTGGCAGCGCTATTAGTATCACGCCTGAAGCGCACTTCTTTGGTACTACTGAAGTGACAGTGACGGTAACCGATATGGAAAACCCGTCTGATCGTGGCTCTACCACCTTTAAACTGCATGTTATTAACATTAATGATGCCCCTGTTGCCAGGGTTGTGGTTAACCCTACCAGTGCCAAAGCCGGTGATAATATCGTACTGGATGCTTCTGGCAGTTATGATGTTGATGGTGATGCCCTGAGCTTTAGCTGGCAACAGCAAAGTGGCGCCAGTGTAACGGTGCAGCAACAGGCAAGCCGCTTGCATCTGACTCAGGTGCCACAAGGCAATTACAGCTTCCAGTTAACGGTATCTGATGGCCAGTTAACCGATACGGTAACGGTAAGCCTGGTGGTCAGTGCGGCGGCAGCTGAGATTGAAGTAAAACGCAAATCAAGCGGCAGTGCCACTATGTTCAGTTTACTGGGCCTGTTGGCTTTGTTAATGCTGCGGCGCCGTCGTCTGCATTAATCCGGCCTGTGTCCTAAGCTTAGGCTACTGACACCTTAGCATAAAAAAACACCAGCCGGTTAGCCGGCTGGTGTTTTTTTATGCTAAGGTTGCTCAGATGATGACTTAAGTCTGTTGTTAATTTTTTATAATAAACAACACTGACTTAATAAATAAAGCCGTTGTAGGGTTAATGCCATGATATTTCCAGACAGTATCAAACAACAAACTTGTGGTGACTGCCTAAGCGGTCAGGATTTGGGTTTTCAAATCCGCATGGCATTTCAGCCGATTATCGACTGGAAATATCAAAGCATCTGCGGTTATGAAGCCTTAGTACGAGGGCCTGAAGGCCAGGGTGCCGGCTGGGTTTTTGAACGTATCCATGCCGGCAATAAATACTATTTTGATCAGGCCTGCCGCGTGAAAGCCATAGAAACCGCAGCTAAACTGGGCTGCAATACTTACCTTAATATCAATTTTTTACCCAATGCTGTCTATAACCCGGAAACCTGTATTAAGGCTACTATAGAAGCGGCGGATTTATATGGCTTTGATTTAACCAAACTGGTATTTGAAGTCACCGAAGGTGAAGAAATACCTGATAAAGATCATTTAAACCGTATTTTTAGAAGTTATTCTAAGCGCGGCTTTAAAACGGCGATTGATGATTATGGCGCAGGTTTCGCGACACTGGATTGGCTGATAGAACTAAAACCGCATATCTTAAAATTGGATATGGAGCTTATCCGCAACATTGAGCAGCACCTGACTAAGCAATTAATTGTTAAGGAAACGATATTGCAATGCGCGTTGCAGGACACCTTAGTGCTGGCTGAAGGAGTCGAAACCAAGGCGGAGTTAGACTGCTTACTGCAACTGGGCATCCGTTATTTTCAGGGCTATTATTTTGCTAAACCGCAGCTGGAGCATTTAACCACTAATGCTGAATTAAGCGGTATGTTGTAGTCCTTAGTGTATTAGCCTTACTGTTAGCAAAAAAAACACCAGCGGTTAAGCTGGTGTTTTTATTTATAGTTAAGCGGCTTAACCATTAAAAGTTATAGGTAACCCGGCCATAAATAAAGCGGCCAGAGCGGCCAAATGGCGAGTAGTTAGAGAACGAGGTTGCCCCGGTGGTATTGAGGTTAATCGGGTTCTCCGTAGGGTAAGTATCCAGCAGGTTGTCAGCACCAAAAGATACCCGGATATTGTCGTTAACATCATAACGGGCTTCAATATCAATCAAGGTTTTAGCTTTTAGTGTTAAATCATTTTGCGCATTAGACTGTGGCGCTAATACATCACCATAGCGGGTAGCACGTAGCGTTAATCCAAAGCCATCACGCTGCCAGTTGGTAATAAATCCTAGTTTGTTTTCAGGCGTGCCTTTTTCAAAAGTTAATACATTTACACGAGCAAATAACACCGGCGCCGGATTTAATGCTGATAACTCAGCAGTTGCAGGCACCGCAGTTACTTCTGTTTTATTATAGTTGGCGACAACCGTAAAATCGAATTGCCCCAGGCTATCGCTGATATAAGGCCAGTTGGCAACAATGTCTAAGCCCCTGGTGGTGGTGTCAACACCATTAAGGAAGAAGCGGCCACCACCAATACCAATAAAACCTTGGCTCTCTAAATATTCTCTTACGTTTGCTTGTGTAAGATTTTCAGACAACACGATGCGATCGTTAATATCAATTTGATAACTATCAATAGTTAATGACACAGGGCCTAATTGTAATACCGTGCCTAATGAAAAGTTTGTCGACTTTTCGGCATCCAGCGGTTTGGCACCCAGTGCAATAGCTACGGGGTTGTTTACCGGGAAAGTGGTAATATCAAAGGGTACACCACTTATAAAGTTAGTGGATGTGGCGGTAAAGTTTTGCTGCTGCAGTGAAGGTGCTCTAAACCCGTTTTGTACTGAGCCTCGTATTCCAAAATCGTCACTTACATCGTAGCGAAACGCTGCTTTACCTGTGAAGTTACTGCCAAAGTCGGAATAATCTTCAGCCCTTATGGCGACTGAGCCCAGCAGGCTATCAGTGATGTTGGCTTCTACGTCAACAAAAACACCCACTGCCCGACGGTTTTCATCCACTTCATTAGAGGGCCTGAAGCCCGGAAATACCTGGGCGCCAGAAGCCGTAGGATTACCATTAGGCAAAAGTACGCCGCCATTACGGTAGGAGTCTGGCTCACCAGCAAAGATGGAATAATATTCGCGACGTGCTTCAGCGCCAATGGCTACGTTAAGTGGTGAAGCCAGGTTATCAACATTAACAGAAGTAACGGCAGAGAAGTTAAATACCGCCTGGCCGTATTTAAAACCACCGGCATCAAACTCGGTTTTGCTGCTCGGGCCAATAGAGCGGTTTACGGTGTTTTCTATGGTAAAAGCCATTTTGTTCTCACCCCAGACCACTGAGGTGTCATAGCTCCACTCGCCTTTATCCCACTGGTAACCTAAGGCGGCACTACCGTCGGTGACTTGCGGAGCGATAATAGGCAAGAAACCGTCCGGATGAATTTCAATCACGTTTCGTGCATCGTTAGCAGGTCGATAAAAACCAGCTGAGCGTGCTTCACGGTTTTGATAACTGGCCCAGCCATAGATTTTACCGTTTTCCAGGTTAATACCAGCATTGGCAAATAAGGTAAATTGCTCCACCTCGGGCTCACCATACCAGGCACTAAAACGATTAAAGGTGGCTTCACGTGGGTCAAACTGACCGTCAATTAACGGGTACTGGGTGCGGGTATCCCAGCCACCGCGCTCGGTGCGCTCGGCATTTTTATAATCGGCTGATAAGGTGATAAAGCCATCGCTGCCAAGCTCAAACCCTTTCCAGCCACTTAGTGTGAAGGTTTCGCCGTCCGTGCGGCTGCGCGTTAGCTCAGCTGGTGCACTCCAGGTGGCACCAGTTGGTGCGGGTCTCGTGGGTATGGTGTAACTGGTATCGCGAAAACCATAAGACAGGTTTACACTGCCGCCATCGGTTTCTTCGCGAAGCCGCACGTTTAATACGCCGGCAATGGCATCTGAGCCATACTGGGCTGAAGCACCATCACGTAAAACCTCAACCGAACGAATAGCCGCGGTAGGAATAGTATTTAAATCGACTGCCGATGAGCCGCGACCAACAGTACCATTTACGTTAACCAGCGAGGCTGAATGGCGACGCTTTGAGTTAACCAGTACTAAAGACTGATCCGGGCCTAAACCGCGCAAGGTGGCTGGACGAATGGTGTCGGTACCATCGGCCAAACCCGGACGCGGAAAGTTAAAAGAGGGCAGAGCAGTAGATAACATTTGGTTTAATTCGGTACTGCCGCTGCGTTCCAGAACATCCACGCCTACGATATCGATAGGTACTGCAGTATCATTGACAGAGCGCCCTGCAACCCGGGTACCGGTCACCACGATTTGCTCAATTTTTTCAGCTTTTTCTTCAGTTTCTGCTTGCTGTGCCAGCAGGTTGGGGCTGGCTAAACTGATGGCGATGGCTAACGCCAGAGGTGTTGGGGTAAGTGCGCGCATTGTTTCTCTCCTTGTTATACTGCATTAAAACTAGTTGTCGCGAATAATGCTGTCAAATCAATGTCACATAAGTTGTGACATTTACTCCGGGTCTGTTGAACTATAGCTAGAAATAGTACAGACTTCCAGATGTCTTTACTACGCGACTAAGGTCGAATTGGAGCACTCATGAAGCAAAATACCCGGTTAGTGCATGCCGGCCGTGCCAAACAATACACTGGCTATGCGGTCAATCCGCCCTTGGTACGCGCCTCTACTATAGTGTTTGATACCTTTGCCCAACTTAAGCAGGCAACCTTAGGGCGTGGTAACCGGGTGCCCTTTTATGGCCGGCGCGGCACCGATACCCATTTCGCTTTGCAACAAGCCATATGCGAATTGGAAGGCGGTGCTGGCTGTGCGCTATATCCCTGTGGCGCGGCGGCGGTAAGTGGTGCTTTACTGGCTTTTTTACAAAGTGGCGATCATTTATTGATGGTTGACAGTGCCTACGAACCCACCCGCGCCTTGTGCGATAAACTGCTTAAAGGCCTGGGCATTGAAACCACTTATTATGATCCGCAACTGGGTGCAGCCATCGCAGGCTTAATTAAGCCCAATACCAAGGTGATTTTTCTGGAGTCTCCGGGCTCGCTCAGCTTTGAGATGCAGGACATACCCGCTATATGCGCTGTGGCGCGCCAGCATCAGATCGTAACTATTCTGGATAACACCTGGGCGTCGCCTATTCTGTGTCAGCCCTTTGCGCTGGGTGTGGATATTTCAGTGCAATCTGCTACTAAGTATATTGTTGGCCACTCAGATGTGATGCTCGGCACCGCCAGTGCTACAGAGCAGCACTGGCCAACATTGCGTGAACAAAGCTATTTAATGGGCTATTGCGCCTCGGCTGATGATGCCTACACGGCGCTTCGCGGTTTACGCACTTTGGCGGTTAGGTTAAAGCAGCATGAGCACAGTGCCCTTAAGGTGGCGCACTGGTTACAACAACGGCCAGAGGTAGAAACGGTGCTGCATCCGGCACTGCCATCTCACCCGGGCCATGCCATTTTTAAACGTGATTTTAGCGGCAGTAATGGCTTGTTCTCTTTTGTGTTAAAGCAGGGCAGCCAGCAGCAGGTTGAGGCTTTTATTGAAGGGATGGCGCATTTTAAAATGGGTTTTTCCTGGGGCGGCTATGAAAGTTTAATTACCGCAACTATGCAGTTACAAAAACTGCGCAGCGCCAGCCACTGGCCCTACAGCGGGCCTTTATTGCGATTGCATATTGGTCTGGAAGACGTAGATGATTTGCTGGACGATTTAACCCGCGCTTTTGAGCGGTTTTTGCAGGCAGGTTAACACAGCGCGCTCTTGGCCTGACATCGGTACTTATTGCATCTGGTAGCAAAAATAAGCCCGGCTATGCATCATACAACACCGGGCTCAGGTAAGTCGCAGCTAAGTGCGACCTATGCATGTTGATTACTTGGCTAATGATACTTCTTGCGGCGCTATGCGCAGTTCTGACAATTTGCTCAGCAGCCCTTCTATATTTTTCTGAGCCGAACCTTCATTAGCTAGCCTGAGTCTTTTCACGGCTGCTAAAGCGTCACCTACACCAGCGGTATGAGGTGCTATTACTGTATCGTCAAAAACCACAGCGCCACTGTCAGTGTGGGTCAAAATATACCGAACATGGGTAGTGACTTTTAAATCTAAACCGAATAGCGGTTGATCGACCTTAAGCATTTTGACTTCTAATCGATATTTTCCATTGTTTGAATAAAGCCCTTGAGATTTCAGGCTTTCTTTTACAGCACCAGAGAATGCTTCGTTATCAATTTCTGAAGTCCAGGCAGGGTTGGTTTTTTTACCACCTGATACTTCGCCAAGCATCAAGTTTTCTTGTATTTCTTCAGAGTATTCTTTTTTCTCGCCCTGGAAAACCATGTTCTCCATCTTAGCACCTGAAGCGCAGCCCCAAAGATATGAGCACATCACTAGCACAAAGGTAACTTTGATAAACTTCATTTTTCTCTCCTTAGTTTTGTATTTAATTACCAGCCTGTATAACAACCCGCTAAGAGCACAGCATTTCTACCGCAGTCATTCTGTCTATTTTTTGTTAGCAACTCTGCATGTTTTTGGCGGTAATTTCAATATAGTTTTAAGCTGATGTTTTTGTGATGAAGTCGGAATTAACTGAAAAAAAGCACTTAGCTGTTTACCCCCTGCCTTACAGTGGCATGACTAGACTATTTTTAGCTGCAAATGCCTTATGCACATTGATCTGTTAGCTGGCTGGCATACAATAGCGCCCATTCAACCCTCTGGAGTACCCGAATGAGTGTGGCGATTACCGAACAAGGCGGCCAGTTGCGGCAGCAAGTGAAACTCTGGCTGGAGCGACCCTTTATCCAGCGCAGTTTGCTGGCGTTAATTTTATTAAACGCGGTATTGCTGGGGCTGGAAACCTCTGATGCTGTCATGCAATTTGCGGGCAAGCCGCTGTTGTTACTGGATAAGGTGATCCTGGCGGTATTTGTAGTTGAAATTGGCTTGCGGATCTATGTGCATCGCCTGGCGTTCTTCAAAGATGCCTGGAGTCTGTTCGATTTTATTGTCGTGGGTATTGCTCTGGTGCCGGCCAGTGGGCCTTTTGCTGTGCTGCGGGCGTTAAGGGTACTACGGGTGTTACGGGTGCTGACCTTTGTGCCGTCGATGAAAAAAATCGTCGGTGCCCTGGTTAAATCGCTTAACGGCATGATGTCTATAGCCATGGTGCTGGGTCTGGTGTATTACGTGGCTGCGGTAATGGCCACCAAGTTGTTTGGTGAAGCCTTCCCTGAGTGGTTTGGCAGTTTGGGCGCCACCTTATATACGCTGTTTCAGATCATGACACTGGAAAGCTGGTCTATGGGTATTTCGCGCCCGGTGATGGAGCAATTCCCCTATGCCTGGGCGTTTTTTGTGCCCTTTATCCTGATAGCCACCTTTACCATGCTGAATTTATTTATTGCCGTTATCGTCAATGCAGTGCAAAGCATGCATGATGAAGAGCATAAAGAAGAGCATGATGCTGAGCAGGCGCTGCAGCAGGATTTAGTGGGCCAGATGCGCCAGTTGCAGCAAGAGCTGGCGTTATTGCGCAGTGAACTGGCAAATAAAACCGCAGGGAATAAATAGCTGGCTTGGCAGCAGGCTTAGCCCTGCTGCACTAAAAATTCATCCAGCTCGCGTCCGGTCAGCTTGCCAATACTGCTAAAGATAAACCAGATAGCCAGCATTAATACCAGCATACTGGGCAGTACGATCACCGGGTAACTTAACCAGGTCATGCGGCCCAGCTCTTCATTAAAAGCCGTGGTACCGGGCGGGCTTTGCAGTACTACTTTTGCCAGAATGTAATTCAGCGCTGAGGATAAAAAGAACGACGAGGCTACCAGGTAGCTGGCTTTGGCCAAGCGTTGTTCAAACTGCGCTACCGTTTGCCGCAGCGCTAACGCCTGATACAGCTTGTCGCTATCCAAAATCTGCCCGTTTAATAAAAACTTTTTCACCAAGCCAAAGCCCAGCCGTTGACTAACCAAGACCGCTATTCCAATGGCCCCAGGAATGGCGGCTTCTTTAATGGCAATATAGGCCGGGTCAAGCTCCAGCAGTGCTATGCCTCCGGTTAAAAACACACTGATAATGCCCAGCACGGAGAAAAAATTCACCTTTCCCAGCCGGCGCAAATCCCACAAACCAAAGCCAATCGGAAAGGCCAGCGCCAGCACTATGCCCCACACTGGACCCAGTTGTTCTTCACCACTAAATTTGCTGAGGATAACCGCCGGTACCACGATATTAAAAATCAGATTACTTAAAAAGCCACTGGGCTTTTGCGCTGGCGCGGGCTGGGTACTCAAGGGTGCTGTCATTATGCGTTATCCGGGATGTCTGTAAATGGTGGTCAGTATACCAAGCTTTGTCAGCCGTCCCAATGTTCATTATATTTATTGCTTGGTAATTTGGTCTTACCAATTGCGTTGCTGCTTGTGTAATCTGTCAGTGTTGAGTACCAACGAAATAGCAGATAGGGTAGTTAGTGCTCTTTCCAGTTAATTATGCATGATTCAGTCGGAATTAACTGGAAAGACCATTAGATCGCTAGTCAACGCAGAGGAAAATATGGATCACTACACAGAGCTAAGGGCCAATGTTGGCTTGTTGGGCAGCCAATTGGGTGAGACCATTCGCCAGCAGTTGGGCGAGGCCGTATTTGAGCGGGTAGAGCAAATACGGGCGCTGGCGAAATCAGCGCGGCAGGGCGAGCAGTTACAGGCACAGCAGCTGACGCAATTATTAGCAGGTTTGTCGGATGATGAGTTATTGCCGGTGGCGCGTGCTTTTGCGCAGTTTTTAAATCTGGCTAATTTAGCCGAGCAGCACCACAGTATCAGCCGGGCAGGCCACGCCAGTATTGAAAAGCCCGAGCCCTTGCTGGAGCTGTTTAGCTTGCTGGAGCAAAAAAAGCTGGATAACGCCCAGGTGCAACAAGCGGTGGCCAATTTGTCGATAGAGCTGGTGCTGACCGCGCACCCGACCGAAGTGTCGCGGCGCACTCTTATTCATAAACTGACCGAAATTGCCGCCTGTTTAAGCCAGTTTGAGCAGCCATTAACTGCAAATGAGCAGCAAAAAGTGGAATTACGGCTCAGCGAACTGATTGCCCAGGCCTGGCACACCAATGAAATTCGTGAGCAGCGGCCCACACCGGTCGACGAAGCCAAATCAGGTTTTGCGGTGATCGAAAGCTCCGTCTGGCAAGCGTTGCCCGACTTTTTACGCGAACTGGATGGCAAATTAGTGAGTGCCACCGGCCAGGGGCTGGCGCTGGATGCCGCACCGGTCCGTTTTTCTTCCTGGATGGGCGGTGATCGCGATGGTAACCCTTTTGTTACCGCTAAGGTTACCCGACAAGTGTTGTTACTGAGCCGCTGGAAAGCCGCTGATTTATTTGCTCAGGATCTGGATCTACTCAGCAGTGAGCTGTCGATGTTTCAGGCCAATACCGCCTTGCGCGAGGCGGCGGCAGAGGCCAGCGAGCCATACCGCTTGGTGCTGAATACATTACGAACTGACTTGCTGCATACCCGCGACTGGTTAACCGAAGCGCTGAAGCATGACCGCTTACAACGGCCAAATGATTTAATCTGGCACAATGCGCAGTTACTCGAGCCCTTATTGCTGTGCTACCACTCGCTACTGGAGTGTGGCATGGCCAGCATTGCTAATGGCAAATTGCTGGATACCCTGCGTCGCGCCTATGCCTTTGGCTTAACCCTTTTAAAGCTGGATATCCGCCAGGATGCGGCGCGTCATGCGCAGGTATTTAGTGAGCTGACCCGCTATTTAGGCCTGGGCGATTATGCCGCCTGGAGCGAAGACGACCGTCAGGCCTTTTTACTGCGCGAGCTGCCGAATAAACGGCCGCTGTTTCCAAAAAACTGGCAGCCCTCAGCCGAGGTGCAGGAAGTGCTGGATACCTGCGATATTGTTGCCCGTCATGGCAGCGAAGCACTCAGTACCTATGTCATTTCAATGGCCGGTAAACCCTCGGATGTATTAGCGGTGCAACTGTTGCTACAAGAAGCGGGTAGCAGCTTTAACATGCCGGTAGCGCCCTTGTTTGAAACCCTCAGCGACTTACAACAGGCGCCGGACTGTATGCGCAAATTGCTGAGTATCGACTGGTATCGCGGCTTTATAAACGGCAAACAGGAAGTGATGATTGGCTATTCCGACTCCGCCAAAGATGCCGGCGTACTGGCGGCGGCCTGGGCACAGTACAGTGCCCAGGAAGCCTTGGTGGCGTTAAGCGCTGACTATGGCGTTAAGCTCACCTTGTTCCATGGCCGTGGCGGTACTATCGGCCGTGGCGGCGGCCCGGCCCATGCCGCTATTTTATCACAACCACCTGGCTCTTTAGCCGGGGGCTTAAGGGTCACTGAGCAGGGCGAGATGATCCGCTTTAAGTTTGGTTTACCCAAACTAGCCGAGCGCAGCCTGGCGCTTTATGCCAGCGCAGTGTTAGAGGGCATGTTGCTGCCACCACCGGTGCCAAAACCAGCCTGGCGTAAATTGATGCAGCAATTGGCCGATGACTCCTGCGAGGCTTACCGTGCTGTGGTGCGTCATAACAAGGATTTTGTGTCCTATTTTCGCGCCGCCACACCCGAGCAGGAATTGGGTAAATTGCCATTGGGCAGCAGGCCGGCCAAGCGTAACCCCACCGGTGGCGTAGAAAGCCTGCGTGCTATCCCCTGGATTTTCGCCTGGTCGCAAAACCGCTTAATGCTGCCCGCCTGGCTTGGGGCTGGTTCGGCCTTAGCCAGAGCGGTGGCGCAGCAGCACACCGGCGTGCTGGATGAAATGCAGCAGCAGTGGCCGTTTTTTACCACTCGTATGTCGATGCTTGAAATGGTGTTTTTAAAAGCCGATGCGGAAATCTCTGCTTATTACGACAAGATGTTAGTGCCCGAGGCAATACAGGACCTGGGCCAACAATTACGCGCGCAGCTGGCGGCCGATCGCGAACTGCTTTTGACGTTAATTCATAGTGATACCCTGATGGCGAAAGAGGGGTGGATCCGTGAATCCATTATGCTGCGCAATACTTACGTTGACCCGCTGCATATCTTGCAGGTGGAGCTGTTAACACGCTCACGGCAAAACCCCGATAACATTAGCGCGCAAAGTAACCGCGCGCTGATGGTGACCATCGCTGGTATCGCAGCAGGGATGCGAAATTCGGGTTAAGGTGCTCGAGTAATAACATAAAAACTGGCATACTTTTCCGGTATGTTTTATCCGGCATTTATGCCGGTTTTGTTTTTCCTGGAGTGGGCAATGGGGATTTATGCGCTGTTAGCGCTGATATCGGCAGTAGCGATGGCCAGCAGTGGCATTATTGCCCGCTTTAGCGGTATAGCGGCCGCTGAGCTCACCTTTTACCGGCTGGCAGTCGGCGGCTTGTGCCTGTTACTCTTTGTGCTGGCTAGCGGCCAGTTTAAAGCGCTAAGGGGCAAACCCGACTGGCGCATGGCGGTAAACGGCGTGCTGCTGGCCAGTTTTATGCTGAGTTTTTTAACGTCAATCAGCTATATCAGTTTAGCTAACGCCATTATGTTGGTGTATTTAGCGCCGCCGTTATCGGCCTTTATTGCTCACTGGTTGTTGCATGAAAAACTCGATTTGCCAGACTCCAGCTTAATAGTATTGTCGTTTCTCGGCTTTGCTATGCTGCAACAATTTAAGTTTGACCTGGTGCTGGATGCTCAGCAATTGCCTGGCTTACTGTTCGGATTACTTTCGCTTTTCAGCTACAGTGGCTTTTTATTGCTTAACCGTCGGGCTTTACCGGCACACTCGCAATTGCAGCGTACTTTTTATCAGTTGTTAATAGGCGCCTGCTGCGTTCTGCCTTTTTTAAGCCAGATGACGCTGCCAACAACAGATAAATTGCTATGGATAGCGCTGGCCGGACTTTTTCCGGGTTTTATTGCCATTTATTGCGCCATAGTGGCGTTGCAACATTTACCCACCCGGGTGTATGCCACTCTGGCCTATCTGGAACCGGTTACTGTGATCCTAGCCGGCTGGTGGTTATTTCATGAAAGCTTAAATCTACTGCAACTAACAGGCGTGTTACTGATCATCCTGACCGGCTTAACCCTGGCTATCCGGCATAAACCAGCAAAATCTGTCACGCTGGCGGCAGAGAAAGTCATGCTCTAGCTGGCATTGTTAATCATGAAAAGTTACCGTTGATACAACTCCAGCGGCAAGCCATCCGGATCCTGAAAAAAGGTGAAGTACTTACCGGTATATTCATCGCGGCGGATGGCTTCGGTGGCAACGCCATGTTGGTTAAGATAACTGACCCACTGCTCAATATCCGCCACAGCAAAGGCCAGATGGCGCAAACCTTGCGCTTCTGGCTGGCTTAATCTGGCAGGCGGCGCGGGAAAGCTGAACAACTCAAGCTGGCTACCATCTGGCAGCTGCAAATCCAGCTTCCAGGACTGGCGCGCTGCCCGATAATGCTCCCCCAGCACTGTTAACCCCAACAATTCGCAGTAAAAGGCTTTGCTGCGGGCATAATCGCTGCAAATCAGCGCCACATGATGGATGCCACTCAGGCTGGGTTTTGTCATCAGAGGATCTTTTTAATTTCGGTTTTAAGGGCGTCATCTTTAGTGCTGGCCTGCAGCGGCAGCAACAAGGCATTAGCTTTTTCAGGTTGCTCGGTGGCCTGATATAGCTGCGCTAAACGAAACTGCGCCCATTCCTGAAAATCCGCTATGCTGCCATCGGCAATAAACTGTTGTAAGGCATGGATACCCTGCTCCTGCTCAATTTTTCCCAATACGGCAGCGCGGCCTAGCTGATAGCGTGCCATTAACTGGCTGCGCTGGGCGTCCAGATCAGGTGCTGGCTGTTCTGTGGCCTGCTGGAACAGCGCTATAGCAGCGCTATAATCACGCTTCGACGCCAGACCGACCGCCTGCATAAAATAAGGCTCAGGCCGCTGTTGTAATTCGGTGGAACTGGCCAGTAGTGCTTGGGCTTGTTCCGGATTTTGCTGCAGTAATAGCTCAAGCTCCAGTAACTGGCCTTTTAATGGTGCATACTGTTGCAGCGTTTTCGCAAGCTGCAAGGCTTTATCTTTATCGCCACCGGCAATACCCGGTGCCTGGGCATAAAACTGCGCCAGTGCCTGCATATATTGCGGCGTCTCTGGTGATAACTGATGAGCGGTTTCAAAGGCTTTAACACAGCGCTTGGCCCGGCTTAAGGCGCCAAACATACCGGCTTTCTGTGCGCCATTGCAGTTCGCCTGGCCATATAAAAACTGGTATTCAGCATTGGCTGGTTCTGCCTTTACCGCGCGGTTTAGCAGTTGCTCGGCCTGCTCGGTATCGCCCAAGGCCAACTCGGTGCGCCCCAACGCCGACAGTAAAAAAGCGTCCTTGGTGCGGCGATCTATCTTGGGTACCAGTAAAGCCTTGGCATCAGCATAAGCGCCCTGCTGCCAAAGTTGCTCAAGTTGTG
This sequence comes from Arsukibacterium sp., assembly GCF_036735525.1. Lineage (NCBI taxonomy): Bacteria > Pseudomonadati > Pseudomonadota > Gammaproteobacteria > Chromatiales > Chromatiaceae > Arsukibacterium > Arsukibacterium sp. Next base: position 28,545 of record NZ_DAINOE010000007.1, read on the forward strand.
GTTGCAGCAGAGTATTAGCCTGGCTGGCAAAGCAGCTAAAGCAAAAAAACAGTAGGGCAAAGCGTGGCATCTGGGATTTCCATTTGGTTGCGTTGGGCAGTGTTTCTGACCATACTGCCCGGCAAAAGTTTTACTTAAAGTTATATAAATGCTAACACATAATCAAGGCGAGTATTGTACTACCCAATTTATAAAGAGTTCAGTACCGGTTTTAAGTGCTTTTTCATCGGCATAAAAATAGGGTGAGTGGTTGGCTGGCGCTTTTGCCGGATCCTGACCTTCAGGGGTAATACCTAAAAACACAAAAAGTCCGGGTGTTTCTAAAGCATAATACGAAAAATCTTCTGCGCCAGTAATCAGCGGGCTTTGCGATACCTTAGCTGCACCGGCAACCTGTTGCAGTATCGGCAACGAACGGGCGGCTAATTCCGGGTTATTGATGGTTACCGGATAACCTTCTGCAATTTTGAGTTCTGCCGTGGCGCCGTTTACGGCAGCACTGGCTTCAACCGCGGTTTTTAGTAAGGCAAAAATTTGCTGGCGAATAGCCATATCAAAGTTACGGATAGTGCCTTCCAGATACACCTGATCCGGAATAATGTTATTGCGCACCCCGCCTTCTACAATGCCAAAGCTAACCACCGCCGGCGCTTTGGTAATATTAATTTGCCGGCTGACTATAGTTTGCACATTATTGATAATTTGCGCCGCAGCGACGATAGGATCAACGCCACTCCAAGGGGTAGAGCCATGGGTTTGCCGACCTTTCACGTTTATTTCAAAGCGATCAGATGAGGCCATAAGTGGCCCCTGCCGGTACTGCACCTCACCGGTATTGGCTGAAGACCAGACGTGAATGCCGAATATCGCCTCTGGTGTTTGTTGGGCAAACAGGCCTTGTTTGAGCATCAGTTCAGCGCCACCTTCTTCACCTGCAGGTGCGCCTTCTTCGGCCGGCTGAAAAATAAACATCACCTTACCGCTAAGCTTTGCCTTGTGCTGCACCAAATACTCAGCGGCACCCATTAACATCGCCACATGTAAATCATGGCCGCAAGCATGCATTACGCCGACCTCTTTACCGCGGTATTCGCCTACCGCCACCGAGCGAAAAGGCAGATCTGTTAACTCTGTCACCGGTAAGGCATCCATATCAGCGCGCAGCGCTAAAAAAGGCCCGGGCTTGCCAGTGTCTAAGATGGCCACCACACCAGTATGAGCAATGCCGGTTTGAACGGTTAAGCCCAGTGCCTGCAGATGCTCTGCTACCACTTTTGCCGTGAGAAATTCTCTGTTACTTAACTCCGGATTCTGGTGCAGGTCACGGCGCCAGCTTATTACTTTTTGTTCCAGTTCCGCTGATATGCGTAAGGTCTCTGCTACTGATGGCGTGGCTAGCCAGCAGAGGCTGCTTAGAAAGGCGGCAGTGATTAAGGTGATTTTCATATGTTGCTCCGGCGCCAGAATGGCGTGATATCAGCCTTCACTATGGGCAAATAGTTGTAATAAATCCAGTGTTTGCTGAATATCTGCAGTGCTGATATCCAAGTGACAGACCCAGCGGATCCGGATTTGTTCGGCGCTGGCGCCTGCGCTGTGCTGCAAATAGTTGCTGCTGGTGAGCTGCACCTGCTGCGCCGCTAAGAACGCCTGCAACTCACGGGCTAATGCCAGAGGCAGATCCGTAAAGACAATATTGGTTTGCGGCTGCTGCACACTTAATTTACCAGCAAAACGGCCTTGCGTGGATAATGTGGTTAAACCCTCAGCCAATAAGCGGGCATGAGCATGATCATCTGCCAGCCGGGCAATATTGTGCTTAAGCGCATATAACCCGGCCGCTGTTAGCACACCTGTCTGACGCATACCGCCACCGAGCATTTTACGGATACGCCGCGCCCTGGTAATCAGCGCTGCAGAGCCCAGCAGCAAGGAACCCACAGGTGCGCCCAGGCCTTTAGATAAGCAAATGGATACTGAATCATAGCCTTGACACAATTGCCGTGCCATCTGTTGCGGTGTGCACTGATGTGCTGGTGCCAGTGCCACAGCAGCATTAAATAAGCGGGCGCCATCGATATGGCAACCAAGCTGCCGCTGTTTAGCCAGTACCGCTACCTGCTGCATATAACTTAGCGGCAGCACCTTACCGCCAACGGTATTTTCAATGACAATCAGCCGGGTACGGGCAAAGTGCGGATCATCGGGTTTTATTGCCGCAGCGATATCCTGCAGCGCCAGGCTGCCATCCGCTTGCAGTTCTATAGGTTGAGGTTGAATCGACCCCAGTACTGCCATGCCGCCGCCTTCCCATTTATAGGTGTGCCATTGCTGGCCTACTATGGCTTCGTCACCGCGCTGGCAATGGCTCATCAGTGCAATCAGATTGGTCTGGGTGCCACTAGGGGCAAACAGCGCCGCTTCAAAGCCCAGTAGCTCTGCGGCATAGCGCTGCAACTCAAGTGTAGTGGGGTCGTCGTTAAACACATCATCGCCAAGCGGCGCATCGTGCATGGCCTGGCGCATAGCGGCACAGGGTTGGGTTACGGTGTCACTGCGAAAGTCAGGCATCTTTTACTCCGGCAATCAGAATAAAGGCAGCCTAAAGCGCACAGCGCCTTTGTGCAATCGCTATCGGTTAAAGCGCAGGTTTTCTCGTCAGAATGAATAAGGGCAGCCTTAGCTGCCCTTAAGTTAGTGCGTTGCGTTTTTAATAGAAGTTAATCCGGAAATCGACACCGAATACCCGCGGTTCATTGACAAAACCGGTCAGGTTATTAAAGTCGATAGCACCTTTTAAATTGTGCTGGTCGGTCACGTTGCGACCAAAAACCCCAACCTCGAAGTTATGCGTATAGTTGATATAGGCTATGCGCAGGCCAGCTTCGTGGTTATTGTTTGAATTAAATTCGGCTGACTCATATAGAAACAGGTTCGTTTTGCCCTGTAATTGATAATCCGCATACAGATAAATTTCTCCGTTGCCGACAGGGATGTCATAACGACCGTTTAAGGTCAGGATGGTTTCTGGTGCCTGTGGGAATGGATTGCCGCTCACCAACGCCTGACCGTCGTTATTCACTGGGTCGCGCACTGTACATCTGCCAGAGCCGCATGGTGCTACTGTCAGGCTATCATCTTTCAGCTCTGTTTTGTTGTAGCTAAAACCACCACCCAGCGTCAGGTATGGTGTGGCACGCCAGTCAAAATCGACTTCAAAACCGTAACCGACGCCCTTATCGGCGTTAATTAGCTGATTACCCTGGGTTTCGCCGCCAATCGCCGACAATTGCATGTCGTCAATGATGTAGTAAAACAAGGCACCGTTTAGCCGTAAGGTGTTGTCGAGCAGATCTGATTTAGCGCCAGCTTCAATAGAACGAATGGTTTCGGCCGCTGCCACCGAAGGCGGTGCTTCAAAGGCCACGTCACGACCCTGAATTGACTGGGCGCGGAAACCTTCAGCCAGCCTTGCAAACAAACTGCTGGTAGCTGTTAAGCGGTAGTTGGCACTGAGCTCCCAACTGATGTTGTCATCAGACACCTTTATAGGCGCATAGTCCTGGATCTGTGCCGCGCCGATCACCAGGGCAAAGCCATCGACATTTTGCTGGCCCACCGAAAAGTTTTTAACATCATCGGTATAGCGAATACCGCCAGTCAGGGTCAGTTGCTCATTCAGCTGATATGAGGTTTGGCCAAATAGCGCCCAGCTGGTATTGCCATGAAAGACTTCAGTAGCGCCGAAAAAGCCGTCAATACTGTTTACTTCAAAACTGGAATCAAAGTAAAAGGCACCGGTTTGCCAGCTGAGTGCCTGATTGGTATCGCTGGCCAGCCGGATTTCCTGGGTAAGTTGCTTTAAGTTACGCAGTTGATCTTCGGTGACCGCCTGAAAAGGGATAAAGCCCGGGCCTGTGGGGTTACCGCCATCAATATCGCCGATGCCGCCGCCATCGGCTTTTTCCAGCGCCGAGATAGTGGTGAGTGTCATGCCATCCAGCGCGAAGTTAAATTTTAATGAGGCGCCCCAGGCGTCATAACTTTGCGGGTTATTGCGCCCTTCGTTGTATGCGACAGTGTCACGCTGGTAATTGTCGTTCAGCTTGTTGCTGCCAGGACTTAAAATGTTAGCGCGAAACAAGGTAGAGGTGCCGTCATAATCACGCGCGTGCAGGTTTAACAAGACATCAAAGCCGTCGGCTTCATACAGCAACTGCAGCCGGCCGGCTTTTTCATCATAGCCACCCAGTGCGTTTTTTTCGCCGGTAAAGCTGTTACTGACCCAGTCGTCGCGGTTAAGCGACATTAATGATAACCGGGCTGATAACTGTTCGGTTAAGCCTCCGCCAACAGCACCTTCCATGTTTAACATGCCAAAACTACCGATGCCAGTTTTAAAGTAGGCATCAAAATCCTGACGTGGCTTTACAGTGTCAAATTTAATAATACCAGCTGTGGTGTTGCGGCCGAATAAGGTGCCCTGAGGGCCACGGATCACTTCCACTGCCTGCATATCAAACAGTGGGAAGCTTTTTAAAATCACGTTTTCCATCACCACGTCGTCGATAATAATCGATACCGGCTGCGAAGCCGCCAGATCAAAATCGGTATTGCCCAGGCCGCGAATATAAAAGCGTGGGGCGGCGCGGCCATTAGAGGTTTCAGCGTACAAGCCCGGCACTTTTACCGCCAGTGCCGTAATATCATCACCACTGGAGAAGATGGCGTTAAAGCGCTCCTGGCTGATAGTGGCCACCGAAATCGGCACTTCCTGAATAGTCTGGCTGCGCTTTTGGGCGGTGATGGTAATGGTTTCCAGCTTGTTTTCCTGGGGTTCTTGCTCAGTGTCCTGCGCTTGCAGCGTTACAGTAAAACCTGCAGCGCCAAGCAAGGCCGCGCGCACAGCCAAAACCAAAGCAGATGTTTTTATGCCTGTCATCTAAGTTACCTTTTAATATCATCACTGAGGAGGAGTAAAATTAGTCTGAGTGACCATGACTAACCGCAAATACCATGCTGGCTAAATATAGCAGTTAGTCGCAGTTTTTACAGTAATTGCCGTAATAAAACCGCAATGGCACTGCAGTGGCTGAACTTTAGTGGCTTAATAGCGTATATTCACAAAGGAGGTAACAAGATGACAGTATTAACCCGGTGCCGACACTGGCTCAGCGCCCTTTGCATTGCTGCTCTGTTTTTTGCTTCCGTGCTGCAGGCTGGCAACAGCGGCTGGCAGCAGTCTACGCATTTGGTCGCTGAGCTGGCCAGTGAATATCACACTGTACAGCCCGGGCAAAAAGTCAGCATAGCGCTGCATTTTGTGCATGACGAGGGCTGGCATACCTATTGGCAAAACCCGGGCGACTCCGGGCTGGCCACCAAGATACACTGGCAGCTGCCTGCCGGCGTTAGTAGCACCGACATACAATGGCCCACGCCAAAAGCGTATCCAATACCGCCACTGAAAAATTACGGCTATGGTGGGCCTGCCGTACTGCTAACCGAACTAATACTGGCAGATGACTTGCCCTTAGGTGAGCTGGTGTTAAGCGCCAAAGCAGACTGGCTGATTTGTGAAGACGTCTGTATCCCGGCCGATGCCCGCTTTTCGCTAACATTGCAGGTGGCTGAGCGTGCTGAGCTGGCAGTTGATTATCAAGCCCTGTTTGCCGATGCCAGAGCGGCCATGCCACAGCTGTTGGCAATAAGCGGTGATTACGATATCGCCGCCAATAGCTTTTCTGCCGTGATTAATGATTTACCGCCAGTGAACTTTAGTCACTTTTTTGTCGCAGCAACTGAGCTGGTGGAGCATGCGCAGCCGCAGCAGTTGTTGTTCAGTGATAACCAGTGGTTGTTGCGCCAGCCACTCAATACCTATTTTAGCGCAGCGCCAGAGGCTTTTGAGCTGGTGATGGTGAGTGAGACAGGGCAGGGTTATAGCTTACCGCTGCTGTTGCGCGCTGTCGAAGGTGAAGTGTCAGGTGGTACGCCGGTATTGGTAACCCGTGGTGATTTAGCCGGTACAGGCCTGTGGCTGGTGTTGCTGATGGCGGCAACAGGCGGCCTGATCTTAAATCTGATGCCCTGTGTGTTTCCGGTGTTATCACTGAAGGCGCTGAGTATTGCTGCTAATACCGGCCAGCGCGCTCAGCAACGTCAAGACGCACTCTGGTATACGCTGGGCGTGGTACTGAGCTTTGTCGCGCTGGCCTTAGTGTTATTGGCGCTGCGTGCTGCCGGCAGTGCTATTGGCTGGGGCTTTCAGTTACAAAGCCCGTTATTGGTGGCTTTATTGGCTTATCTGTTGTTTGCGCTAGGCTTAAGTTTATCCGGTGTGGTGCAGTTTGGCCTGGGTTTAATGAGCACTGGTGCAGGTCTGACGCAAAGCAAAGGCGCTAAAGGCAGCTTTTTTACCGGCGTGCTGGCGGTGATTGTCGCTAGCCCTTGTACTGCGCCCTTTATGGGCGGGGCCTTAGGTTATGCGGTGACTCAGCCGGCTTATCTGGCGCTACTGGTGTTTGTTGCGCTGGGGCTGGGTATGGCGCTACCGTTTTTGTTACTGGCCTATATTCCGGTGCTGGCCCGCGCGCTGCCAAAACCGGGCGCCTGGATGGATACCTTAAAGCATCTGCTGGCTTACCCCTTGTATTTAAGTGCGGTCTGGTTAGCCTGGGTCTTTGGCCGTCAAACCGGTATTGATGCACTGGCCTTGTTATTGTGCGGCATGGTGGCAATAGCGGCCGCGTGTTGGTTATGGGGCCGCTGGCAGTTTAGCCGTCAGGGCCGGCTGATGCCGGTAATGGCGCTGGGCTTAATACTGGTAGCCGTTGCGGCGGTAAGTGTGGCGCCAGCAAACGAGCAGCAACAAACTGCAGCGGGCGCGCACTGGCAAAGCTGGAGTGCCGCTAAGCTGGCCGAGCTCAGAGCCAGCAATACTCCGGTACTGGTGAACATGACCGCCGATTGGTGCATAACCTGCTTAGTGAATGAGCGGGTGGCACTGAATACCGACAGCAGTAAGGCGGCGCTTGAGCAATATGGCGTAAGCTATTTAAAAGGTGACTGGACGCGGCGTGACGACGCCATTACTGCCTATTTACATCAGTATCAACGTGATGGTGTACCACTGTATGTGTTGTACTGGCCCGGGCAGCCGCCAAAATTGCTGCCACAGATTTTAACGCCTGATACGCTCAGGCAAACCTTTGACTCCTTGAGTCAGCCATCACAAGTCGTTAATTAATCGAGCAACAGGAGTCATGATCATGAAACTAGCTAAACTGGTTAGCGCCGCCGGCGCCATCTTATTCGCCGCCACTCTGGCTGCGGCACCGCAAGTGGGTGCACCGGCCCCCGACTTTACTGTGAAAGACTCAAACGGCCAGAGCCATAGCCTGAAAGACTTTGCCGGTAAAAATGTGGTGCTGGAGTGGACCAATCATGACTGCCCCTTCGTGGTTAAACACTACACCGGCAACATGCAACAACTGCAAACAGAACTGACGGCGCAAGATGTGGTGTGGCTGAGTGTGATTTCATCGGCCCCCGGCAAGCAAGGCCATGTCAGCAGCGCTAAGTCTGACGAGCTGACTGCCAGTCGCAATGCAGCACCTACTGCCGTATTGTTTGATGAAAACGGCGCTATGGGCAAGGCCTATGATGCCCGTACCACGCCACATATGTATGTGATTGATAAAAACGGCGTACTGCAGTACATGGGCGGTATCGACAGTGTCCCCTCAGCCAATGCTGCCGATATCCCCAAAGCAACGCCATACTTTGCCAACGCCGCCAAAGCGGTACTGGCAGGGCAAACGCCGGATCCGGCCGTTACCCGGCCTTATGGCTGTAGTGTGAAGTACTAAAACTGCGCCATTTTTTTTGGAATATATGGCGCAGCTTTGTCAACTGCGCCATAAACGGCGCCATTAAGTTGATGACTATAGGTTTAAAATAGCCAAATAAATCCGGCTTGAGCCCTCATGTGACGAGTAATAGCTGATGTAAAGGGTATTGCCTTGCAGCACCATGCCGGCATAGCTGCAATCACCGCCTGAGGGCAGGGCTTGCCATTCGGTCAGTTTGCCGCTGTCTCTGTCTATCCAGCACAGGCTGGTTCGTACCAGGTTGTCATATAACCTGACACACGCCAGCAGGCGGCCATCGGCAAGCTGCAGCCATTGCGGCCCGCCAATACGACAACCTATATCCTGCCACTGCCAGTTGGTGTAGGGCGGCTGGCTGTAGCCAAATAAGCCAGAGTCAGGATCGCGGCGTAACAGGCATAAGGCCGTGCCGTCCGGCTCGAACAGCAGGCCGCTTTCGTTGGCATAGCTGCCACTGATTAAATCGGTTAAGGGCTGTAGCCTTTGTGCTGTTGCGCCCTGATATAAACGCACTAACTTGTTCGGGCCCACCCGGTACCCAACTGCGAAATATTGTTGTATTTGTGGCTGCCTTGCGATACGCCAAAGCCAGATATTTGGCTCACCCACCGGTATGGCCGTTGACCAGCTTAACCCGTCGGCTGATTGCCAGATATAAGACTGATGACTTTGCTGCTGACGGTTATGTAAGGCGCCGGCGCCGAGTATCAGCAGGCTGTCATCTGCTTGTATGTATAATTTGGCATCACGTAAATCGGCATCGCTGGCGCTTAACAGGGCGACACTGTGCCAGCTGTTACCCAGATCGGTGGAGCGTAACAGCCGAAAAGCACCATCGGCTGAGACATGAGCACTGCCTTCGCGAAACACGCACCATAATGCCTGCCTGAACCAGATGAGATCAGTAAAGGCATTATGTGCCGCTTGTTGCCAGATACAGCGTGCTGTGATCATATGGTCTCCCGCAACCAGCAAAGATATGTTTGTTGTGCAGTGCCCTTAAAGCTGCACGCTAATAATCTTTTAAAGCGGCTTTGAGTTGTTTGCCAACACCATAACCTAAGCTGATAGCCTTATCTATATTCGCCATGCCTTCCGTCTTTTGTCCGTCGATAATTTGTTGCGCACCAAACCAGGCCAGAGATGCCGGGTCTTGCTGTTGTGCCAGGTAGCTAAGCCAACCATTCGTTGTATTGTATGTGCTGAGCGTTTGTTGAGCCGGTAAATAACCACTTTCTGCCGCTTGTTGTAGCCAAAACTCCCCTCGGTATCTCTCCGCAACTGGATTCTGCTGAGTAATAAAAATGTAGTCCCCTATACCTCTTCCTTGTGGTTTAGTTAAGCGATAACGGCCTGCTGGTAAACCAAATGAATGCCCCAATAAATCTTCTGGTTTCAAATGACTTCGGTTGATGCGATTGACTTCACTCACTATCCCATTGTCATCCAGAGTTAGCTCGACCTGGCCTTCAAAATTGGGAAAAATGGCCTCGGCGGTGAGTCCACCAATCAACTGTCTAAAATCTGGCTCAAACAGTTGCAGCTCTAATTGCTCTAAATCGCTGTAACTGGAGATGGCTCGTGCTTCTGCCAACTGCATTAACCTTGCCAGTTGATACTGGGCGCTTGGGTTTCCCTGGCTGGCATTGCGCCATAAATTATCTTGTTGCAGCAATTCTGTGAACTTTTGCACATGAATGCCAGGCCCAAAGGTAACATTCGAGAAAAAGGAATAAATTGACGCTTTTTCGCTTGGATTATACCGGTTTCTGGATATGCCATTGATCGCCGCGCTTTCGAACAGACCCTCGGGCATCGAATCCGTCAGTTCTACCACCAGTACTTTGCCATCACGACCTATCAACTGCCGACCCTTTACGTAGCCAAATAATGAGTCTTTCAATACCCGGCGGCTCAAACTAATCCGTCCGCGCTCGATTATATGCCTGTCATTGTAATGCTTTTGACGCTTTATCTTTAAGTTAGCAAGTAAGGTGGTCGCTTGCGCTCTGGCGTCAGCTTGTTCCGCGGCCGATAAGCCTTGCTCTAACTCGAGGACCCGCGCTTTCGCGCCGGGAAGCGGATATCCTGATGCAACATAGAGGTAACTGAGAGCCTGCACTTTGTCAGCTGTCTGGCCCTGGCCTTGTTCTGCCATGGTGCTTAAAAGCGACATAGCATGAGCGCTGCCATACTGCATCAGATGCTGCAGTAGGCTGCGGGCCTTGTCGTAATCACCTTGCTGGTAAGTGTTGAGGGCATCAACTCTGCTAATTACTGCTTTTGCATGCTGATCCTGTGGTAGCTTTTGCCGCAACAAAATAAGAAGGCTGTTAACCGGAGCCATTCGATCATTTTGCATCCGGTTTTGCAATACGGTGTTAAAATCCTGATCGGGCAACCCCAGATTGCTTGTTAGCTCCATTCGTTGCAGGGGCGCAGGCTCTTGCATGTCTTGAGCCATGGCCGTTATCGCACAGAATGCTGCAATACAAAGGAATGGTCTGGCGCTAATCATTAGCTTGGTTGTTATCATTTATAATTATTCCAAAAAACGGGTGACTTAATCCGTTTGCAGGGCGGTAATAGGATCCAACTCTGAGGCTTTGATCGCCGGATAAACGCCAAAAGCAACACCAATAAGGGCGCAGATACTGAAACTGAGTACTATGGCTGGTATCGACCAGGACACGGCCCAACCGGAATAAAAGGCGATCAGCTCCGATAAAATAATGCCAAATAAAATACCCAGCATGCCGCCGACAATGGCAATGGTAAAACTCTCGGCGACAAACTGCAATTTTATATCACGCCGGGTCGCGCCTATGGCACGCAGCAGGCCAATTTCTTTGGTGCGCTCCAACACGGTGGCCAGCATAATATTCATTATGCCAATACCGCCCACCAGCAACGAAATACCGGCAACGCAGGACATGACGATATTAAAAATCTGCTGGGTTTGCTTTTGCTGCGCCAGTAGGGCGGCCGGTACGATTAGGGTGTAATCATCAATATCGTTATGCCGTTGCTTCAATAAAAAATCCAGCGCCCGGGCAATCACCGCACTGTTGCTGTTTTCGGCTAGTTGTAAGCGGAAGGAGCTTAGCTCAGCGGCCAGCGGTTCCGCCTTAAAGCGGTTGCGGGCAGTATTCAATGGCATAAACAACTGGTTTTGCTCACCACCGAGTTTTACCCCCTGAAACTCATTATTGTTACTGTAGGGTTCGGCTAATACACCGACCACTTGCAACCAGACATGATTCACTTTTACCTGCTGTCCTAACGCATTACCCTGCGGGAATAAAGTGTTGGCCATCTGTGCGCCCAGTACCGCCACCTGAGCCGCGTACAGCTGGTGCTGCTCGGTAAAGTTCGCGCCCGCGGCAAAGGGCAGGCTGCTTAACTCCATATAGCTGGGCGTAACCCCGATGGCCTTGCCATCACTTTTACCGTAATGGCTGATAATGGCGTAGGTTTCAATTTGCCGCTCGGCGCTGTAACCGGTGATATCAGGCAGGGTCGTTACCGCCGCATGAATATCACTCATGCTTAAGCCCAGCGAGTGTTTGCGCTGCTCCAGCAAGGCACGCTCGTCGGCCGGCTGGCTTTGGACAATAATGTTGCGCAAGCCCATGGTTTCAATGGTTTTTAATGCTTCGCGTTCGGCGCCCTCGCCAATATTCAGCATGGCAATTACCGCGCCTACCCCAAATATCATGCCCAGCAGAGTTAAAAAAGTGCGTAACTTATGCTGTGCCAGTTCGGCCAGGGTGTCTTTCATCATGGCGCTATGTTTCATCGGTTAGTCTCCTACTGCGACAAGCGCTATGGTGTCACCAGCCTTGAGGCCACTGAGTACTTCGGCATGGGTCAGGCTTTTCTCGCCTATGGTCACCGGCTGTTTTTCATAACTGCGGCCCTGGCGTTTCCAGACAAATAATTGCTGCTGTTCGTTAAAAATGGCTTGCAGCGGTATGCTTATCACTTGCGGTTTTTCGGCGGCAAAGATTTCTGCTCTGAGCTTGGCACCGGGTAAAAAATGCGGTAACTGCTCAGTCGGCGCTACTATCACCTCAATATAACGGCGCGGATCACGCCGCTCACGCGATTGCGCCACCTGACCGACAGTTAACACTTCACCGCTTAACCGCTCGGAAGGCCGCGCCGACAGGCTGAACGCTACTCTTTGGCCGGGGGCTAAACCAATGGCTTCCTGTTCGATGATATGCAAGCGCACATGCTGTAAGCTCAAATCAGGAATGCTGCCAATACGCTCACCCGGGAACACCATGCCACCTACTTCCGGCTTTTCGCCGCGCCAGTTCGTTTCGAGCAGCAGAATACCGCTATGCGGCGCGCGAATTTCCAATGCCGCCAGCCCCGTTTCAGCTTGCTCTAATAAGCTTTGTTGCTGGCCTAATTGCAGTTGCAGCAAATCCAGCTCACCCTGAGAGCGGCTGGCAAAGCTCGATTCCTGCCAGTTCAGATAGGCTTTTTTCTCGGCTAAAAACTCTTTGTTTTGCATAGAATCCAGAATTTCCAACTGCGAACGGATCTGAACATCATCAATACTAAAGCGGTCGGCAAAGCTGAACTCCTGCACCACCAGGCGCTGATCTAAACCGATACTGGTCATTTCCGCGCTTTGCTCAGCATTTTTAAACTGTTTATTAGCCTGTACCGTGCGCAGGGCATTATCTGCTTCGCGCTGGCTGCGGCTAAGCTGGGTGGCATCAAAACGGATCACCAGATCGCCCGGTGCTACTTCGCTGTACTCGGCAGCAACTTCGGCAATAAAGCGTGGGCCCCGGGTATTGCGCGGGGCATTAATACTGACCGAATTGACCGCAAACAGCTCTCCCTCGGCCACGATCCGGTGTTGCAGGGTGCTGCGTTCAAGCTGGATATGCGGCACCGTATCCGGGCTGTCGCTACAGGCCAGCAGGCTTAATGCCAGCGGCAAACAAACTAGCCAGCGCCGCTTAATAAAGGGGTTAGTCGGCATTAGTTGCTTCCTCAAAAACGGCTGCAGGGCTCAGGGCAATTTGCAGGCGGGCACTCATACCCGGGCGCATAATGGTTAAATCCAGTTGTTCAATACGAATACTGGCATCGATTACCCGGCTCAGGTTGTCGGCCGATTTATCCCGTACCGCATTACCCAGGCTGCTGATTTCACCGTTAAAACTGCGCTCAGGGTAGGCATCAAGACTAATAGACACGCGCTGGCCCAGGCGCAACGATTTTAAGTCGATTTCATCAATTTCAGCACGGATATATAAGCTGTCGAGCTGGCTGACTTCGGCAATCGGCTGGCCAAATTGCACTGAGTCGCCGACTGAGGATTTTTCGCCCTGAAAATTCGGTACATACACCATGATGCCGGTAAAGGGCGCTTTAATGCTCATCGAGGCGATATCACTTTGCAGCTGGTTCACCTCGGCCTGCAAGCGGCCAATTTTTGATTTCAGCATTTGTTCTTCCGCTGCCCTTTGCTGCTGATGAAATGCCAGCCGGCTTTGCGCCAGCTGATACTGGCTGCTGGCAATGGTATAGTCAATTTGGGCTTTGCGTCTGTCGTTGGCCGAGCGTGACTGATCAACAATTTCGGCTTTGCGCTTATCGCGATCATAATCATTTTTACGTTCGGCCAGCGCCAGCTTTAGCTCTTCATGCCGTTGTTCGTCCTGAGTCAGCCGGTTAGCCAGCTCTTGCTCAGCACTGCGCAGTTCTATACTTTTATTGCGCAGTTCGTCCTGCAGGCTTTGCGCATCAAAGGCAATGACCGGGGCGCCGGCTTCTAACAGCGCACCTTCAGCAGCTAACTCGCGAATATTGTATTGCCATAAGCGCCCGACACTGGGCGGCGACACTTTAAAAGACTGCTCTGCAGTCAGCTGGCCGGTGGCACGCACTGTGCTTTGGGTAGTCGGGGTGCTGCCCGTCTGGCTGTCAGGTTGGCAGGCCAGCAATACTAAGCTGGCGAGGCCGATAAACAATGCTTTCATGGCAGACTCCCTTCAATTAATAAACCCATGCCGAGCATAGGGTCATCAATCGGTAGCTGTTCAGCGGCAAAACGTGCTCTGTAGTACTGGGCATTGCCCCAGGACAACCGTTTTTCACCTTGCTGCGCCAGTTGCACCAGCGTTACGCTAAAGGGTTGCTGCGGTGCTATATCAAAACGCGCAGTCAGCGAAGTTATTTGCCGTAAGCGCGGAATATCCACTTCATGCACCCAGGCTTCGACGTATAAGCCTTGTTGCTCAGTGACTTCGGCAATCAGCCAGCCGGGCTGTGCCGTAGTGCCGGCAAACAGCTTGGTGCGATACCAGGGATGTAAACCATAGCTGATGGCCCCATCGCGCTCGGCATAAATGCTCATACGCTCGAGCATTTGTTCGGCTTCCTGTAAATCCGCGGCGGTTTTGCTAATCACTAATTGCTGCTTTTCCAGCTCAGTTATCTGGGCACTGCGCGCCGTACTCAGGTCTTCATTGGCTTTTTTCAGCTCGGTTATTGCCCGTTGTTGTAACAGCTGGTTGTTTTCATAATCATACAGGCTGAGATTACCAGCAGGCACGCCGGCATCAATATTGGCTTTTTCCAGTAATAACTGGCGGCGCTGTACTTCATACTCGGCTTCCATCACCCGCTGGGCATTCTGGCTTTCTATCTGTTTTAACTGCTCTAGCGCACTGTTTAACTGGTTACGTAAGCGTTCTATGTTGGCTTGCGTGCTGCCGGCGTCAAACACCGCTATCAGCTCACCGGCTTTCACCGGCTCTTGCTCAGGCTTTAGCCACTGCACCTGAATGCGCCAGTTGTCACTCATTGGCGCTACCACGGTTTGCCGGTGTTCAGACACCAGGCTGCCCGTCAGTAACAGCGGCAGCTCGCTGCTGCTTTGCTGCGCCAGCAAGACGCTCAATAGCATAGTGGTCAGGCTTGGCATAACGAATCCTCAATAATAATGCCATCGCGCATGCGGATCACCCGCTGCGCATAAGCAGCAATCTCATCTTCATGGGTTACCATCACTACGGTATTGCCCTGCTGATGTAAGTTGGTCAGTAACTGCATAATTTCGACCGAGGTTTTACTGTCAAGGTTGCCGGTAGGTTCATCGGCAAAAATCACCTTGGGGCTGTTAACCAGGGCGCGGGCAATAGCAACCCGCTGGCGCTGGCCGCCTGACATTTCATAGGGTTTGTGGTCCATACGATGGCCAAGGCCTACTTGCTGCAGCAAATGCTCAGCGCGTTGCAGTGCAATCTCGGTGGGGATATCGGTATAGCGCAGCGGCAGCGCAACGTTTTCAGCGGCAGTCAGTCTGGGTAATAAATGAAACGACTGAAAAATAAAGCCGATGTGCTGATTACGCATCGCCGACAGGCTGGTGTCATCTAAGCTACTGACCGGTTGCCCGGCCAGCGCATATTGGCCACTGCTGGGGGTGTCGAGGCAGCCAAGGATATTCATCAGCGTCGATTTACCCGAACCAGAGCTGCCCATAATGGCAACAAATTCGTTTTCTTTAATGCTCAGGCTGACATCCCGCAGCGCGTGCACCTGGGTGTCACCGCTGCCAAATACCTTGCTCAGTCCTTTGGCTTCTATCATGGCAAGTCTCTGTTTCTGCTATGGTCACGCAGTGTGCCACAGCCATACCCAAAGATGAAATAATGCCAGGGTAAAGCCTGAGCTTAAAAGTGTAAGCGTTTGTAAAATCGACCTTACTGTAGATATTGCACCAGGTTCAGCACTTGGCTGATATTGGCCAGCCCAGTGCGCTGCAAAATTAATTGCCGGCCCAGTGCCAGCGCCCGCTGCTCGGCCTGTGCTCGTAACGAGGCGTTGCTGATGCTGTCCAAATCAGCCACATGCGCCAGGCCAACAGTGCGGCGAATAAGCTCGCAGCCGGCATAACCCAGGCTATCGGCCAGCACTTGCTGTAAAAACTGTTGCTGGTAATGGCTATTTTGCAGGGCGGCATCCCGGCATTCGCTGGCCATTAACTGGCTAAACTGCTGGCTAAACTCTTGCCATAAGGTGCTTACTTGCTGCAATAGGTATTGCTCTTGCTCGGCTGCTTGCTGCGGCTGTGCAAAGCGCCCGGGACAGGCAACATAATTCAGCAGTAAGTTGCCGATAAGCGAGCCAAGGTCAAAGCCTATAGGGCCATAAAAGCCAAACTCGGCGTCGATCACTTTGCAGTTGTCTTCTTTAATAAAAATACTGCCGCTGTGCAGATCACCATGTAATAACGCCTGGGGTTTCGATAAAAAGTCAGCTTTTAAGCTGGCCACTTCGGCCTGTAAGGCTTGGTCGTGCCAAAGTTTTTGTGCGTCGGCCAGAATAGCACTGTGAATATTATTGCGCTCATGGTTGCAGTAGGGATCGCTAAAAAACAAATCTTCGGTAATCAGACACAGCTCCGGGTTTAAAAGGCGGCTGACTGCGGCCTTTTTTGCCGGGCCGCTTAAGTAAAAGTCGCTGCTGTAAAATAAGCTCTGTGCCATGTAAGTCGCCATTTGCCCGGCTAAATGCTTAAACTGTTTACCGGCAATCAGCTCGTGGCGCAAAATCTGGTAGGCTTTTAAGTCTTCCAGCAGTATGGCCGACAGCTCAGCGTCAAAATGCAGCACTTCTACGGTATGCTGCGGACACACCCGGCCATGTTGCTCTAGTACTTCTGCCTCTATGCGGGCGCGGTCTGTGGTCAGCGGCCAGCTTTCGCCAACACAACGGGCATAAGGCAGCGCTTGTTTGACAATCAGCGAGCTGCCTTTATCATTTTGCACCCGGAACACCAGGTTAAGGTTACCATCGCCAAATTCGGCAGCCGTTAACTGGCTGTGCTCACCAAAGAGGCCGCTATGTTTATCGGCAAAGGCTTTGGCATCATCGGGCTTAAAAATATGATAGGCCGCCATCAGGCACTCCGTACTTGAATAACATTAAGATGCTCTGCATAATCGCAAAACTTCTAGACGTCTGCAACGCTAAATGGGAATAAGCTATGCAAAACCTGACAGCACTGAGCCTGAAAACCACTGACGGCACCCTGTATGTGCTGGATCAAACTCTGCTGCCACAACAGCAGCAATGGCGCGCTTGTCGCAGTGTGGCGCAGCTGGTCGGCATGATTAAGCAGTTGCAACTGCGTGGCGCGCCGGCTATTGGCATTGGTGCCTGCCTGTTGTTGGCGCTGCGGGCAGAGCAGGGCGTCAGCCGGCAGCAATTGCAGCAGGATGCTGAAATATTGCGCGCCGCCAGGCCAACCGCCGTTAATTTGATGAACAATATCGACAGCATGCTGCACGCTTTGGCCACGCCAGATTACGCTACCGCCGCTGTGGCCTGTGCCGAAGCGCTGTTTGCCGAAGATGTAGCCTTATGCCAGCAAATGGCCGCACATGGTGCCGCCTTAGTACAACCGGACGAGCAGCTGTTAACCCACTGCAATACCGGCGGCCTGGCTACCGCAGGGGTTGGCACTGCCCTGGGGGTGATTAACCTGGCCCATCAGCAGGGTAAAAATATCCGGCTCTGGGTCGATGAAACCCGACCCTTGCTACAAGGCGGGCGTTTAACGGCCTGGGAGTGCCAGCAGCTGGGCATTCCTTATCAGCTTATTTGTGACAATATGGCGGCCATGCTGATGGCGCGCGGCCAGGTAGACCGCCTTTTTGTCGGCGCCGATCGCATCGCCGCCAATGGCGATTTTGCCAATAAAGTGGGTACCTATAGCCTAGCCGTGCTGGCGCAGTATCATCAGGTACCCTTTTATGTAGTGGCACCGCACACCACCGTCGATTTAAATTGCCCGGATGGCAGTGTTATTCCAATAGAGCAGCGCGACGCCAGTGAAGTGCGCGGTGTCTGCGGCGCTTTCGTCCAGACGACCTTCCATCAGATCATCTGGGCCCCACAAGATGCACCGGTATTTAACCCGGCCTTCGACGTTACCCCAGCCAGTTTAGTCACCGGCTGGGTGTTGGATACTGGGGTGTATTCGCAGCAAGATATCGCCAGTGGCGTGTTGCAGCAGTTAGTTTAGCCACCTCGGGGGTCAGGCCTTGCTTTTTGCGTTAAGCAACAAAGCTGTTAACAAATGCAAAAAGCAAGGCCTGACCCCTAGGCATATAAAGGTCAGCTGCGGGATGTCACCAAGGCCTATAAAGCGAAAATGAGTTTACCGAAGCCAACGCCGGAACAAAGTGTTTGAACTGTACGATGGCCTGAAAAACGGAAATGAGCAAAGCACATAAAAAAAGCCCGGCTAAATTAACCGGGCAAAGGACAAGGATAGATAGGGTTGAGTAATCCGTTTACTCTGCGTGGAAAGCGTACTGTTGCAACGCCACGCCGTTGATCGAAGCGGTTAACCGCTCCAGATTCGCTACACTGATATCGTTTTTATCAATCGATACCGCTTGTTTAAAGTCTTCCAAGGCGGCCACGCGATTGCCGGCCAGCAGGTGCATCACACCGCGGTTGCTAAAGGCCAGGGCGCGCATTTCACGCTTGATAGCGCGGGGCGCACTGGCATAAGTCCGTGCCTGGTTTACCGCGCTGTTACAGGATGCTTCGGCTTGGGCTAACTGGCCTAAACGGCTGTATGCGACACATAATGCCATGCTGCGTGAAAAGCCGTCAGCATCCAGACTCAAGCTGGTCGTCACTTCTTTGATACCCTGCTCAAGCTCACCGGCCTGGATGGTGTCTGCACCTGGGGTGTCTTCAATTAACACCATTTTGTAGCCATTGCTCGCAGCTGAAGCGAGAAATGGACTTGAGGCCAGCACACTCAGTGCCACTGCTGTAGCAAATTTTTTGGCTGAAAAGGTCATGTCTTATTCTCCCTTGGTTAAATGTGGGTCGTCGGCATGTGCTGGTATAACATTTGGCGGCGACAGGGATACTGTAGCCAAGGGCAACTGGTCTGACAAACGAGATAAATCGCAGCGACAGGTTAAGAAATTTCACCTATAACAGTCATAAAGCGGCAATAAAGCGCAAACGTCAACACGCCCTAGCGTGGGCAGGGTAGCAAAAAGACGTGGTGTTAGATGCCAGCTGTGCCGGGCTGAAAACTGCGTAGCACCCAATCGATAAGTAACTGAATTTCTGGCCGGTTACCGTCGTCGTCATGTTTGACCAGATAATAACGATCGCGGCTTAACAACTCCTGCTCAAACAAGCGCACCAGGCTACCACTACTAAACCAGCTTTGACTGATCGGCAACGGAATCAGCGCTACCCCTAAACCTTGCTGGGCGGCGCGCGCCACACTGAACATACTGTCGAGCTGGATAATTTGTTTTGGCTGAAACTGATGATAACCCACATGCTCTGCCCACTGGTGCCAGGCATGGGGCCTGGCCTGATGCAAAATCAGTGGCGTTTTTTCCAGCGCCCGGTAGCTTTTGCCATGAATTTTTGCAAACAGCTCTGGGTTACAGGCAGGCACATAGCTTATCGGGAATAGATCATAAGCCTGGGTTTCATCCGGTTTTTTACCAGACAATATGATAGATAAATCGGTAAATTTGGGGCTGTCACGGCGCGACTTTACCGTTTCGAGCTTTAAATTAATGTTGGGATATTGCGCCGACCAGCCAATGAGTTTGGGTACAAATAACTCACTGGCAAAAAATTCCGGCATCGAAATGCTCACTTCCTGCACGCGCTCTGCCTGGCTGAACTGGGCTATAGTATCGGCCAGCTGCGCCAGCAAAGGTTGCACCTGCTGGTAAAAGCGTTTTCCGGCTTCGGTAAGCACTATGGCGCGAGTTTTGCGCTCAAACAGGGCTAAATTGAGGTTATCTTCTAACTGTTTGATTTGGTGACTGACGGCCGAGGGTGTTAAATACAGCTGTTGGGCAGTATCTTTAAAACTCAGGCACTCGGCGGCGACGCAAAAACAGCGCAAGCCTCTTAACGGTGTCTGAATACTCATTACGCGACTCCAGTAACATCAGCAAGCGAATAAAAAAACGATACAAGGCAAAGATGACAACGCAGCTTCAATATAAAAACTCATTTGCAATATAAAGCTTCTGCAATTTATAAACCAAAAATAAAAACGTTAAATATTAATACGTTAATCTATTATGGCGGCGACTGACTGCACCATTAGTTGGCAGTCAGCCCCGCCTTGCACCAGTTAGAAGCGATAGCTCAGCGCCAGAGCGCCATTAGCCGCAGCATCGGCTTGCACATTACCAACTTTGTAAGCATTGGCATTACGCAAGTTTAACCAGAAATCGATACTCAGCGACTGCCAGCGATAACCCAAACTGCCAACGAGTTGCACCCCGCTAAAGGTGGCACTGTTGCTGTTGGCATGCCACCGTTCGTTAAATACGCCACCGCCAATTGCCCAACTAAAACCTTCACGGTTTAAGCGACTGCCCCACAGTGCGCTCAAATCCGTATTGTGCGAGCGCAAGGAGCTGATATTTTCATGCTCCATATAAGCATAGTTCAGCCGGCCAGCCCACTGGTAACGGCCATCATCGGCGAACACTGCGCTGCCGGTCAGGCCCAGGCCGGATAAGCTCTCGGTGCCATTATTTTTATAGCCAAGGCTGGTGGCGCTCGAGCTAACCCCCACACTGTAATTTTTGACGGTGTCAGCTAAAACAGGCTTGCTGGCTAAGGCCATCACCAAGGTTAATGCGGCGCAGTATAAGGGTTTCATATGACACTCCATGTAGATGAGCAATAATCACAAAACGCTATGCTGCGCCTATGATAACTAACGCAGCAATTATAAAGAGAAATGAATAAGATACAAATCCCTGGCCGGTTAACGACAGCTAGGGCAATAACGCAAAACGGCTGGCAATATCACTACCGGTATAATTGGCTACCCAGCCATCGGGGTTGGTAAATAAGCGGATGGCGCTAAAGTCTGGCTGGCTGCCCATATCAAACCAGTGCGGCGTGTTGGCCGGTACACTGATTAAATCCTGTTGCTGGCACAGCACCTGATACACCTTGTCGCCCAGATGCAGGCAAAACAGCCCCTGGCCACGCACAAAAAACCGAACTTCATCTTCACTGTGCCGGTGTTCGGCTAAAAATTTTTGCCGCAAAGCCACTTTGTCCGGGTGGTGAGCGCTTAACGAAATAACATCCACTGCCTGATAGCCAGCTTGCGCTTTAAGCCGGTTGATGGGCTCGGCATAGCTTTGCAGGATTTGCTCGGCTGTGCTGTCGGCAGTAAGTGGTGCGCTGGCGTGCCATTGCTCAAATTGAATGCCGACCGCGTGCAATTGCGCTTGAATAAGGGCGGGATCTGTCGTGTCCACTAAGGGTGTGGCGGGATCTGTGTCGGTAAAGATGCGAAGCTGGGACATGGTTACACCTCACTTAATACTGGTTTACATCTAATAGTGGCTTACACCTTAATCTGATAAAAATCGGTGGCTATTGGGTGGCTGCCAGCGCTTTGCTGTTCACGGATCAGCTGCACGGTATCTATGCCCAGGCTGGCGGCGGCGTCTAATTCGGCTGTGACGTCCGATAAAAACAATACCTGACGCGGCGGCAGCTGTAATTGCTGCAATATCGCCGCATAACTGCTGGCTTGCTGCTTGTGGCCGATGCGGGTGTCAAAATAGCCACTAAACAGCGGGGTTAAATCGCCGGCATCACTGTGTTTAAACAACAACTGCTGCGCCGCCACTGAGCCCGAGCTATACACATACAATTTAATGCCTTTTTCCTGCCATTGCTGTAATTGCACGGGCACATCCGGGTACAGATGGCCGCTAAAGGCGCCACTCTGGTAACCGTCACGCCACACCATACCTTGCAGGCTTTTAAGCGGGGTGACTTTTTTATCTTCGGCTATCCACTGCAGTAATTGCTCAATACAGCTTTCAGTGTCTGCATTGGCCTGTGGCATCAGCTCACGCACTGCCTGCAACTCGCTGGCCACGGCCGGCTCTGCCTGATGCTGACGGATAAAATCGGGTAGCTGTTTAGCGGCGTAAGGAAAAAGTACCTCAGTGACAAAACGGATGCGGCTGGTGGTACCTTCAATGTCGGTAATAATGGCGGAATAGTTCACGGCTTTCCTGTAATGCTAAATCTTTCCAGTTCGCAGTGTATAAGAAATTCCCAGCCTTCTAAATGCCTTTTTGCCTGCTCCAGGCTATGTCCCCAGACATAGAGGCCGTGGCCGCGCACTAATAAACCATAATTCAGCGGCTTAACTTGCCAGCGTTGTTTTAGTGCTTCGGCGAGCTCGGGGATTTGCTGAGTGTTATCAAATACCGCTAACGGCAGTACTTGCTGATGGCTGCTGCAGCCGCTAATGGCTTTTTGCATCTCATAACCGGTAAAAAAATATTGTTCTTGCTCGATCAACCGCGAAAATACGGTCGCTTGCACCGAATGGGTATGCAACACCACTTTAATCTGCGGATCCAATTGATATAGCATGGCATGCAAGGCGGCTTCGGCCGAGGGCGTACCCTGAGTGCACTGTATTTGTTGCTGTTGCCAGCTTACCGGCAATAAATCCTGTGGGCTAAGTTCACCTTTATCTTTGCCTGAGGCGGTGATCAGCATGCTTTGTTCAGCGTTGCGAATAGAAAAATTACCGCCGGTAGCCGGCACCCAGTGGCGGCTGGCAATCCAGCGGCCGAGCGCGCACAGCGCTATGGCATTGGGATTAAGATGTTGCACATGAGGGCTAGCATTCATAAACAGCAGTACCTGTGTTCTGTTAAAAAGACATTTTGCAGCGCTACTCTTAACAACGGCCTTATCTAATAAGGCCAGCAGAGATACCAACGGCCTTATCCAATAATGCCAGCAGAGATAAACGCTTAAACGTTTAGATGTCTATACATAAAACTGGCTGAATGATAGCATTCAAGCTGGTTTTCGCAACGTTTTCTTGCATTATGACGATAAGCTCCAAGTTACCGGCGATAGGCAGCAGTATTTTTAGCCAGATGTCTGAACTGGCATTACAGCAGCAGGCGATTAATTTGTCGCAGGGCTTTCCTGACTTTGCCGCCAGCCCGCTATTAATTGACGCCTTAGCCCGTTTTAGCCGTGACGGGCTAAATCAGTATGCGCCTATGCCTGGCATCTTAGCCTTGCGTCAGCAAATTGCTGACGTGGTTTATAGCTGTTATCAGCGGCAGCTGAACCCGGACACCGAGATCACCCTGACCAGTGGTGCCACGGCAGCGCTGTTTGTCGCCATTCAGGCGCTGGTGCGCCCGGGTGATGAAGTAATCGTATTTGACCCGGCCTACGACAGCTATGCACCTGCCGTGCATTTGGCGGGCGGCCGCTGTGTGCACCTGAATTTAACGGCGCCGGATTTTAATCCGGATTGGCAGCAGGTGGCCGACAGCATTAACGCCCGCACCCGGCTGATTATCGTCAACAGCCCGCATAATCCTACCGCGACGGTGTTTACTGCTAATGACTGGCAACAACTGAGCCAGCTGGTGTGTCAGCATGGCCTCTATTGCCTGAGTGATGAAGTGTACGAACATATGGTGTTTGACGGGGCGCCGCAGCTAAGTGCCAATAAGCTGCCTGAGCTGGCAGAGCGGACTGTGGTGGTGTCGTCCTTTGGCAAAACCTTTCATGTTACCGGCTGGAAGTTGGGCTATGCAGTGGCACCGGCGGCGCTGATGGCGGAGTTTCGCAAAATTCACCAGTACGTGACGTTTTCCTGCTTTACCCCGGCGCAACACGCCATCGCCGAGATGCTGGCGCAACAGCGACATCAGGTGAGCGGTCTGGCGGCTTTTTATCAGCAAAAGCGCGATGGCTTTGTCAGCTTGCTGGCCAGCAGCCGCTTTGGCTTATTGCACAGTACGGGTACTTATTTTCAGCTGGCCGACTATAGTGCCATCAGCGACGAGCCTGATCTGGCATTTTGTCAGCGGCTGGCAATTGAGCACAAAGTGGCAGCGATACCCTTGTCGGTGTTTTACAAACAAGCGCCGGCACAGCAGCGGCTAATTCGTTTTTGTTTTGCAAAAACACCCGATACGCTTCAACAGGCGGCACAGCGCTTATGTCAACTGTAACAACGCACAAACTCAGGGTCAGCCTGTTGCAAACGGCATTGCACTGGCAAGATACGCAAGCCAATTTAGCGCATTTCAGTCAGCTGCTGGATGCGCTGCCGGCCACCGATCTGGTGGTATTGCCAGAAATGTTTAGCAGCGGCTTTTGCATGCAAAGTGCTGAGATTGCCGAGGCAGAACCCGGCCCGGCCTTAGCCTGGCTGATTGAGCAGGCAAAACGGCTGAATGCCGCTATTACCGGCTCAGTTGCCGTGAAAACGGCGGCGGCCACTTATGTTAACCGCTTATATTTTGTTACGCCTGATGGGGCGGTACAGTATTACGATAAAAAACATTTATTCAGAATGGCTGGCGAGCAGCAGGCTTATCAGGCGGGCGCTAAGCGGGTTGTCGTCAACTGGCGCGGGGCCCGTTGCTGCTTGCAAGTCTGTTACGACTTGCGCTTTCCGGTATTCAGCCGCAACCGCCAGGACTACGATATGCTGATTTACGTGGCCAACTGGCCAGCGGCCAGAAGCCATGCCTGGCGTAGTTTGCTGCTGGCGCGGGCCATTGAAAATCAGGCTTTTGCGCTGGGGGTCAACCGGGTCGGCAGCGACGGCAATGATATTGGCTACAGTGGTGACAGCGCCATCATCGATTACCAGGGCCAGCTGCTGGCCAGCTTGCCACCCGAGCAAAGTGGCATGTTACATGCCGAGCTGGATTTAGTCGCCCAGGCCGAATATCTAAAACGCTTTCCGGCTTATCTGGATGCGGATGATTTTAGTCTGCTTAATTAAGTTTGGTAACGGTTGGCAGATGTGTTTATAAAGCCAAAAGCACTTGATTTAACAGACTGAACACGGCATAACTACAGACCGTTTACTCAGCTGAGAACTTGCTGTGACTACAATTAACTGGGCAGCACTGGCTGCCGCTGCCAAAGCTGCCTCTGAGCAAGCCTACGCCCCTTATAGCCAGTTTCCGGTGGGGGTGGCCGTACAAGCCACTAGTGGCAACATTTATCAGGGCTGTAATGTTGAAAACGCCTCCTATGGCGGTACTGTCTGTGCCGAGCGCAATGCTATCGCCGCGGCCGTGGTGGCCGGAGAGCGCAAATTTGTTGCCTTAATGGTCTATACCCCGCAAAGCAAACTGACACCACCTTGCGGTATTTGCCGTCAGGTGATCGCCGAATTTTTTATGCCAGATGCGCCCATCGCCAGTTGTAACCATTTAGGTGAGCAACAAAGCTGGAGCCTGCAACAATTGCTGCCAGATGCCTTCACGCCAACCTATCTGGCTGACAGTAACAAAATTTCATAAGGACACCCATGGCCATTCCACAGGAAATCATTAAACGTAAGCGCAACGGTAAGCTGTTGAGCGAAGCCGATATCCGCCAGTTTGTCACCGGTCTGACCGACGACAGTTTTAGCGACAGCCAGGCAGCCGCACTGGCGATGGCGATTTATTTAAATGGCATGACAGTAGAGGAAATGGTGGCGCTGACACTGGCGATGCGTGACTCCGGCACCGTACTGAACTGGCAGGGTAAGCTGAATGGCCCTGTGGTTGATAAACACAGCACCGGCGGGGTCGGCGACAAAGTGACCTTAATGCTGGCACCTATGGTGGCTGCCTGTGGCGCCTTTATGCCCAGTATTGCCGGGCGTGGTTTGGGCCATACCGGTGGCACTGTCGATAAACTGGAGACTATTCCCGGCTACAGTTGTACTCAGAGTTTAAGCCGCATTCAGCAACTGTTGCCACAACTGGGCTGCGTCATCGTTGGCCAAAGCAGTGAATTGGCACCGGCCGATCGCAGGCTGTATGGCATTCGCGATGTTACTGCTACTGTTGAATCTATCCCATTGATCACCGCCTCAATTTTATCGAAAAAACTGTCTGAGGGGCTGGATGCACTGGTAATGGACGTAAAAGTCGGTAATGGCGCCATTATGGCCGCCGCTGACGATGCCAACGCGCTGGCCAGCAGTATTGTCAATACCGCTACTGGCGCAGGTGTAGCAACGCGGGCATTGATCACCGATATGAACCAAATCTTAGGCACTAGTGCCGGTAATGCTTTAGAGGTAATAGAAACCCTGGATTATTTAACCGGTAAATACCGCGAACCCCGGTTGCACCAGTTAACGCTGGAACTGGGCGCCAATATGTTAATGCTGGGTGGCCTGTACCGCGATAAAGCCGCAGCCATAGTGGCATTAGAACACAGCTTAAGCTCTGGCAAAGCCGCTGAGATCTTCAGCAAAATGGTGGCTGAGCTGGGTGGCCCAGCCGATTTACTGGAGCAGCCACAACGTTATCTGGCACAGGCCAAAGTACAGCAGGATATAGTGGCGCCAGCGGCCGGCTATCTGCACTATACCGATACCATTGGCCTTGGCATGGCGGTCGTGCGTTTAGGCGGTGGTCGCTCGCATCCGGGTCAGCAAATAGACCCGTCGGTGGGCTTTAGCGCTATTCTGCCTTGTGGTACTAAGGTAGCCAAAGGCGAGGTGATAGCCAAAGTGCATGCGGCTTCTGCTGAGGCGGCTAAGCTGGCCGCCATTGAATACCTGGCAGCCTGTCAGCTGGGCGATCAAGCCCGCGCTGGCATGCCATTAGTGCACCATGTCATTGGTTAACCACTATTGAGTCAATCCTGACGGTTCAAAACGCTTAGCTAACCACTAAAGGCTAATAGTCAGAGAGTGTTTTTTTGGCTAAAGTATTAGGTACATCTTTTATTCGGAATAGTACAAATGCTTGCATGGACGCGTGTTGTGCTCAGTAGTCTGTTATTGCTGCCTTTGTTAGCTATGGCTAAGCCACAAGTTTTTTGGCTTTATACCGACTGGCCACCGCATCAGATTGCGAGCGGTCCGTTCAAAAGCCAAGGCACTTTCGACAAACTGTTGCAGCAAATATTGCCCGGGTTGCCAGGCTATGCCCATCAAACGCAGCTGGTAAGCCTGGCAAGGTTAGAGCAGCAATTTCAGCAGAGCCAACTCACTATTTGCACCACCGGTATCTTGCTTACCGAAGAACGCGCCCGTGATCGCTATTTTTCGCTGCCTATGGCAGTGGGCCCCGGCATATATATCAATTATCTGGCGGGTAGTGCTGTGGCAGAATACCAGCAAGCAGATGGCAGTATTGATTTGCAGCAATTAGCAGCTGATCCACAGTTGGTGGGGGCTTATCAGCCAAACCGTTATTATTCGCCCGTGGTAATGCAGGTACTGGCCGCTGAGCACAACTTGCTGGTGCAACAATTTACCAGTGAGCTTAATGCTGCCATGTTGTTACAATCGCGCCGGATAGATTATGTATTAGAGTACCCTGAGCGCTTGCAGTTTTATGCGTTGGCGTTAACAGAGCCTCTGGCGTTAAGCAGTGCTGAGGTGGCTTTGGCTGAGCCAACGGCGATATCTCACATCACCTGTACTAAAACCGCTGTTGGCCAGCAACTGATTAGCGAAATAAACCAGTTATTACCCGTGTTATGGCAGCAAGCCAGTTATACCGAGGCGATGCAGCACTGGCTGGATGGCAACGCCCGGCAAAGAGTGAGCGCAGACATTCAGCAGTTGCAGCAAGCCTCAATGCAATTTGAGCCTGGGTCGGACAATACGGTTAAGCCGGGCAACCATTGAAATCACCAGCATTTTCATCCAGCCATGCAGCGCGACCTGATGCATCCGATACAGCGAAATGTACGCCAGACGGGCAATGCGGCCTTCAATCATCATGGCACCGCCCACCAGATTACCCATTAAACTGCCGACAGTACCAAAACGGCTCAGTGAAATAAGAGAGCCATGGTCTTTATAGACGAAGTGTCGTAAGGGTTTTTGCTTAATGCTGGCTAGCAGGTTATCCGCCACCAGGCTGGCCATCTGATGCGCCGATTGCGCCCGGGGGGGTACCCATTTACCATCGGGCAACGGGCAGGCGGCACAGTCACCTATCACGTAGATATTTGGATCGCAGCTGCTTTGCAGGGTAGGCCCTACCAGCAGCTGATTGATCCGGTTGCATTCCAGCCCGGCCAGTTGCTGCATAAAATCCGGCGCTTTAATGCCGGCCGCCCATACCATTAACTCAGCTTCCAGATGTTCGTCTCCCAGCTGCAAGCCTTGATGGTCGGCTGCCGTTACTCTGGTGTTAACCCGCACATCGACCCCCAGTTTTTGCAGCTCTTTATGGGCGGCAGTGGCAATGCGCTCCGGCAAGGCCGGTAGCAGGCGGGGGCCGGCTTCGACTAAGTGGATATTTAACCGTTCTGAGCGCAGGTCGGCAAAACCGTATAAATTTAGCTCAGCGGCGGCATGGTAAAGCTCGGCTGCCAGCTCGACACCGGTAGCACCGCCACCGACGATAGCGATGTTCAGTTTTTCTTTGGGGTGTTGTGGCGAATTTAGCTTTAGATAGGCATCGAGCAAGCGGCGTTGAAAGCGGTGGGCCTGCGCCGGGCTGTCAAGAAAAATACAATGTTCGGCCACACCCGGCGTATTAAAGTGATTGGAAATACTGCCAATGGCCAGTACCAGGTAATCATAGCTCAGCTGTCGCTCTGCCAGCAGTTGTTCGCCATCACCCGAGGTAATGGCCGCCAGGGTGACGGTTCGCTGCTGGCGATCAATAGCGGTAAACTGACCGAGCTGAAAATCAAAGCCATGGCTGGCAGCATGTGCCCGGTAGCTGAGCTGATCAATTTCCACATCGAGGGTGCCGGTAGCCACCTCGTGCAGCAGTGGCTTCCAAATATGGGTGTGGTTGCGGTCAACCAGCGTAATGTGCGCGCGCTTTTTACGGCCTAATGTATTGCCCAAGCGGGTGGCCAACTCCAGGCCGCCGGCACCACCACCAATCACCAGGATGCGAGGGGAGCTCATGTTAAGCTTTCCTTTGGTTATGCTATTAAACGTATCTGTGTTATTTGGCCAGTCAGCGTAGTGTGCTTAGGCCATGCCGTTGTTGAGCGACAGCAATAAAAAAACCGGCGCCAGCGCCGGTTTAGTTTTAAGATTTTGCTCGTTTCATCGAGTCAAAAAACTCATCATTGGTTTTGGTCATCGACAGTTTGTCGATTAAAAACTCCATACAATCGCTTTCGTCCATCGGGTGCAGAATTTTGCGTAATATCCACATTTTCTGCAGCTCTTCCTGCGAGGCCAGTAACTCTTCGCGGCGTGTACCAGAGCGGTTAAAGTCGATGGCAGGGAAAATACGACGCTCGGCAATTTTACGGGATAAATGCACTTCCATGTTACCGGTGCCTTTAAACTCTTCGTAAATCACTTCGTCCATTTTTGATCCGGTGTCAACCAGCGCAGTGGCGATAATCGTTAAACTGCCACCTTCTTCCACATTACGGGCCGCACCAAAAAAGCGTTTTGGTTTGTGCAGCGCGTTGGCATCGACACCACCAGTTAATACCTTGCCTGAGCTCGGGATTACGGTGTTATAGGCACGGGCTAAGCGGGTAATAGAATCCAGCAGGATGATCACATCTTTTTTGTGTTCAACCAGACGTTTGGCTTTTTCAATCACCATCTCGGCAACCTGCACATGACGGCTGGCCGGCTCATCAAAGGTTGATGCAACCACTTCGCCTTTCACCAGGCGCTGCATTTCAGTCACTTCTTCCGGCCGTTCATCAATCAATAACACCATCAACACACACTCAGGGTGGTTAGCGGCAATCGACTGGGCAATATTTTGTAATAAAATGGTTTTACCGGCTTTAGGAGGCGCCACAATCAAGCCGCGCTGGCCGCGGCCAATAGGCGAGGCTAAGTCAAGCACCCTGGCGGTGATATCTTCACGGCTGCCATTGCCACGCTCTAAGCGTAAACGCGAGTTAGCGTGCAGCGGCGTCAGGTTTTCAAATAAGATTTTATTGCGGGCCTGCTCTGGGCGGCCAAAATTCACTTCGCTGACTTTTAACAGTGCAAAGTAACGCTCCCCTTCTTTTGGCGGGCGAATTAAACCTGAAATGCTGTCGCCGGTACGCAGGTTAAAGCGGCGGATTTGGCTGGGCGAGACATAGATGTCATCCGGGCCGGCTAAATATGAGCTGTCAGAGGAGCGTAAAAACCCGAAACCATCCTGCAGAATTTCCAGCACGCCCGCGCCATAAATTTCTTCGCCGTTCTTGGCATGCGCTTTTAGGATGGCAAAAATAATATCTTGTTTGCGCAGCCGGGCCATGTTTTCCTGGCCCATAGACTCGGCTAATTCAACCAGTTCGCTAATAGGCTTCAGTTTCAGTTCTGTTAAATGCATATGATGGGTTCTTGTTGGTAAAAACAGAAAGTGCTTATCGGCTCGATAATAAAGGTTTGGAAGTAGGTTTTATTCGACAGACAAGCGTGGTTTAAGGGTTTTGCAAGTCATACAATAGCAGTTGTCAGTGTACTCGTCCAGCAGACATTGTAAAAAGACGAACAAAAAAACGCAAAAAGGCGTACAAAAATACGCCTTTTTGGCATTTACTTAGATATTGCTATCTAAAAACTCTTTTAACTGGGTTTTAGATAAGGCGCCAACCTTAGTCGCAGCAACCTGACCATTTTTAAACAACAGCAAGGTAGGAATGCCACGAATACCAAACTTAGGTGGCGTATTCGGGTTTTGGTCAATATTGACTTTGGCAATACTGACTTTACCAGCATATTCTGCGGCAACATCATCCAGAATAGGGGCGATCATTTTACAAGGGCCGCACCATTCAGCCCAGAAATCGACCAGTACCGGGGTGTCGGCTTTTAGCACGTCGGCTTCAAAACTGTCATCTGAAACCTGTAAAATATGTTCGCTCATCTATTTCTCCGTTTAGGCTGTGCAGTTACACTGCAAAAATGTGTTATCAATTTAAACGCGGCTGTTTCTTATTGCAAGCGTAACGGTTATGCTAGGTAGGTATGAATAAAACACACTTAACATCACATAAATTCGCCGATTTCGCATTGGCGCCACAGGTTCTTGACGCCTTACAGGCACAAGGTTATAGCAATTGTACGCCAATTCAGGCGCAATGTTTACCCCTGGCTTTAGCCGGTAAAGACATTGCCGGACAGGCGCAAACCGGTACCGGTAAAACCCTGGCGTTTCTGACCGCGACGTTTCACTATCTGTTGACCCACGACCCCAAGGGTTCTGGTCAGCCAAGAGCTATTATTATGGCTCCTACGCGTGAATTAGCCGTTCAGATCCATCACGACGCGGTAATGCTGGCACAAAAATCCAACTTACGTCTTGGTTTAATTTATGGGGGCGAGGGTTACGATTCTCAACGTCAACTATTAGAACAGGGTGTAGATATTTTAATTGGTACCACAGGCCGCTTGATAGACTATTTAAAGCAAGGGCTGTACGACCTGTCACAAATACAGGTCGTGGTACTGGATGAAGCCGACAGAATGTTCGACCTGGGCTTTATCAAAGACATTCGTTTTATGTTTAACCGCATGCCGCCGGCTACCGAGCGGTTAAGCTTATTGTTTTCTGCCACCTTATCCTACAAAGTACAGGAGCTGGCGTTTGAAAAAATGAACCAGCCTGAGCATATCCATGTTGCACCAGA
Source organism: Arsukibacterium sp. (assembly GCF_036735525.1). NCBI lineage: Bacteria > Pseudomonadati > Pseudomonadota > Gammaproteobacteria > Chromatiales > Chromatiaceae > Arsukibacterium > Arsukibacterium sp. Next base: position 60,092 of record NZ_DAINOE010000007.1, read on the forward strand.
TGAGATGACCGGCAGTCGTATCAGCGAAGAGCTGTTTTATCCGGCGCACGAACACAAAATGAAGCTGTTGCTGACCTTGCTGGAAGAAGACTGGCCAGACAAAGCCATAGTGTTTGCGAATACTAAACACAGTTGTGAAGACGTGCACGCTTGGTTAGAAGCCGATGGTCATCGGGTTGGCATGCTGACAGGTGATGTGATCCAGAAAAAACGCCTGAAAATCCTCGAAGATTTTACCAGCGGTAAACTGGATGTGTTGGTGGCCACCGATGTCGCTGCCCGTGGTTTGCATATTCCTAAAGTCAGCCATGTGTTTAACTACGACTTACCTGACGACTGTGAAGACTACGTACATCGCATTGGCCGCACCGGCCGGGCTGGCGAAAGCGGTAAGGCGATAAGCTTTGCCTGCGAGCGTTATGCGCTGAACCTGACCGCGATTGAAGACTACATTAAACATGTGGTGCCGGTAAGTCAGTATGATGCAGAGGCTTTGTTAACCGACTTAACTGTGCCTAAACCCCGTGTACGGCGCAGACCAGGTCAGGCGCGCACTGGTAGTGGACGCAGCCAAGGCGGACGCAGCAGTAATGGCCCAAGAAACCCCCGCAGCAGACCTCGTTAATCCTGCCGACAATTCGGCCGGCCTGTCACCGCATAGTGATATCTATGCGGTGATTGATCTTGGCTCCAATAGTTTTCATATGTTGATGGTCAAGGTTGTGGGTGGCTCGGTGCAGGTGATTGGCCGGGTTAAACGCAAAGTACGCTTGGCCGCCGGCCTGAACGATAATCTGGTGTTAAGCCGCAAGGCGATGAAACGTGGCTGGGAATGTCTGGAGTTGTTCGCGGAACGGCTGCAGGATATCCCGGCCAGCAATATTCGTATTGTTGGTACTGCCACCCTTAGGTTGGCGCAAAACGTTAAAAGCTTTTTAAAGCAGGCTGAGCTGATCCTGGGCCAAAAAATTCAGGTAATAAGCGGCGAAGACGAAGCGCGCATTATCTACCAGGGCGTGGCCCATACCTCAAATTGCGACAGTAACCGCCTGGTCATTGACATTGGCGGGGCCAGCACCGAAGTGGTGATTGGTCAGGGCTTTACTGCCCAGCTGCTGGCCAGTTTAAATATGGGCTGTGTGACCTTCCTCGAGCGATACTTCAGCGATCAGCAATTAAGCGAAGACAACTTTGCCGCAGCCATCAGCGCTGCTGAGACCGAAATTGCCAACATTAGTCAGCAGTACCGCGACAAAGGCTGGCAGATAGCGGTTGGTGCGTCCGGCACAGTGCAGGCGATGCAGGAAATTCTGGTGGCGCAGGGCAAAGATGAAGTGATCACCCTGAGTAAACTGGAAGATATTATGCAGCAGGCGCTGGCCTGTGGGCCTATGAGCCAGCTGAATGTGGTGGGCCTGGCGCAGGAGCGCAAGCAAGTATTTCCCTCTGGCTTAGCCATATTAATTGCCTTATTCCGCCAGCTACAGATCCAGGGCATGACCTTATCAGGCGGCGCGCTGCGCGAAGGTGTGCTCTACAGCATGCTGCCACAGTTACAACATACCGATGTGCGTAACCGCACCTGCAACAGTTTAATGGTGCGCTATTTTATCGATCAGCAACATGCGGCTCGTGTCGCAGAAATGGCGGTGTTACTGGCGGAGCAGTTGCAGGGCCGCTGGGATCTGCATAAGTTTGAAGGTCACAATATGCTGCGCTGTGGCGCTTTGCTGCATGAGTTGGGCTTGCTGATTGAGTATAAGAATCATCATCATCATGGCGCTTATATTATTAATCACTCGGATTTACCGGGTTTTACCCGGGCCCAGCAGCAACTGGTGATGGCGCTGGTGTATAACCACCGAGCCGACATCAGCCGCGAGGTGATTGCCCGGCAAACCATGACTTCGGTACTGCTAACAGTACGCTTAACCCGTATTTTGCGTTTAGCGGTGATTTTATCGATGCGCCGCCGTCATGAAGTGCTGCCCGCCGTGACCATTAGCGCTAAGGCAGAAAGCCTCAGCCTGCAGATGCCAACCGGCTATCTGGAGCAGCACCCGCTAATGCGCGCTGAACTGGAGCAAGAAGCGCAGTATCAGCAGGCTGCCGGCTGGGAGCTGCTGATTGGTTAATGCATTTAATGCCAACAAAGCGGCTTGCCTACAGTCTCAGCCATATTCTTTTCCTTAGATCCCCTACTGCCACAATAAAGACTCTTTGATGCTTTACAACAATGTCCCGTTGAACAAGAATCAGTTGCCGAAGGCGTGTGTACTGCCTCTGGTATGGGCCGCATATAGATGTGCAAAGTAAATGACATATGGAGCGTGAAATGATTTCTTGGAGTACTGTAATTAAATGTTTATTAGCATTTTTTCTGGGTTGTATATTTTCTGCCTATGTTATTTTTTCAGGGCTGCTTTATACGAGCGTTGGCAGGGTTAACTTATTAAATTATGTTGTTGTAAACGAAGCTAAAGATAATGACTGGGCATCTGCTGAATATATTTTTGGCATACTGCATGATGATATTGATTTTTACACGACCTATAGAACATTTGCGCCAGATTTTATCACAGCTCCGTTAGATGACACATTTTGTTCGTCTTTCCGAATAAGCCCACACAAACTTGATAAAAAGAATTACTTCTCTTTAATTAATAATAAAGAAATAGAAAGCCTAGTGACAACTAAAGCAAGTTATTGTTTTGTGAAATAAGCACAGGGGTCAGGCCTTGCATTTTGCAGATGTTAACAACTTTGTTGTTTTGCAAAATGCCGAATGCAAGGCCTGACCCCCACAAGTCATGACGTGCGTGGTAACCAAACCCACCGTTATGTAGGCAGCAGTTTAACCCGGCGGGTGGATTACACTATCTTTGATAAGCCGCATACCATCTGGTCGAATCAGGGTGAAAGCCGCTTTAGTTATGATGCAGCGCAAAAGCTGGTAAAACGCATAGATAAAAAAGCCGGTGGCGATACGGTGACCTATTATGTTGGCGGGCATGAGGTCATCTACGAGCCCAATGGCAGCAGTGCTACCAAACGCTATATACGTGACATTGCCATTCATACACTTAACAGCAATGGCTCACAAAGCCTGCACTATGTGTTTAACGACCACTTAGGCTCGGGCAGTGTGATTACCGATGCCAGTGGTAATGTGGTTGAAACCGCCAGTTTTGATGCCTTTGGTAAACGGCGTAATGCCAAAACCTGGCAGGGCTTTAGCAACCCCTTTACGCAGTTGCCTAACCTGCAGGCGTTGTTAACTATTACGCAAAAGGGCTTTACCGGCCATATTCAGGTAGACCACGCTGCCGTTATCCATATGGGCGGGCGCATATACGACCCGGAGCTGGGCCGCTTTATGCAGGCCGACCCGATAGTGCAAGACCCAAGGGATGCACAAAGCTTAAACCGCTATTCCTATGTGTATAACAACCCACTAAGCTATACCGACCCAACAGGCTACTCTCCCGATTGCGGCGCAAAAGGCGGTGAAGATTGCCCCACCACAGTAGATCAGGAGAAAAAAGAAGCGGCAGCAATAGCGGCGCAAACGAATGGAGATTCCGCCAGTGCAGAAGTGGGCAGCAATAACAGCAGTGCTGATTTGCAGAATTCGGCAAAGGGTGCAAATGGCGCTAAGGACGATGCAAGAGAACTCAGGAAATTAGAGCGCAGAGCGCAACGTGGTGGGCGGGATCTTGATAAGTATCGGAATGCACAAGATGGGAGTGCGGCTGGAGCCATAGCGCTGGCTGGTCGAGCAGTGTCTACAGGTGGAAGGGTGGCTGTTCCGGCTTGGTTGACTAATCCATTGGGCTTAATTGTATTAGCTTTGACGCCGACAAAAATGGGGGATGGTACGGTCGCTGGGGCAGGAATCGATATCAATACGGCTACGCCTGAAATTCCAGTATGGCGGGTTCATGGAGGTGCTGCGGCGCAGGATGGCCGGTATTGGAGTCCTGTTGATCCTCGAACTGTGGTAAATTACAGGGATGCTGCTGGCCTTCCAAATTCCAATACCGGTGAATTTCTTACACAAGGTTTATTGATTGACCTTACAGGTGTTAGAGCTCAACCTGCTGCACCTTTAGACGGAAATGCAGGAAGGGGAATCATCGAGTATTTCGTTCCCAACCCTAGTGTGCAGATTCGTATGGGAGAGCCTCAACGATTAAACCCGCCACTTTAATCAGGATTAAACTATGGATATTTCACGAACCACTTTTTATTATTTTTCTGCCGATTTGAATTTACCCGGACTTCCCACTGAGTGTGAGTTCATAAAAAAGCTCGCGAATAATCAAGGCCGTGAGGCATTGCTTATCCGCTGCAAAAATAGGGTAAAGGAGTTTGGTGATGGTTATATAGTGATAGTGCCTCGGCAAATACAGGACTCATTACTAGACCCATCCTCAAGTGATGAAGTCGTATTTGTGTATGCATACGGTGCTCAAACAGTTTCTGGTGACAAAGTAGGTCTTGATGGGATCTCTCCTATAGATATAGGCGGGATTGCTATTGATAAAGATGTCCTTAGGCAGTGGTGCTAGCGGTCTGAGGAGCAATACTATAACCGGGGATATTAGAGGCACCCATTAGCCTCTCGGAGTCAACAGCGTAACCAAACCCGCGCGCACTGCTAAGCGCGCGTATCTTTTACTCCTTGCAAGCCAATAACCTTCGCATTTTGGTTCTCGTTGGTTGTTGCGATATATGGGCGTTCGCTCGGGAGGAAGATACTTAATCTTCCTTTTATCCGGCTCACTATACTGGCCATATCTAGGTAGACCACGCTGCCGTTATCCATATGGGCGGGCGCATATACGACCCGGAGCTGGGCCGCTTTATGCAGGCCGACCCGATAGTGCAAGACCCAAGGGATGCACAAAGCTTAAACCGCTATTCCTATGTGTATAACAACCCACTAAGCTATACCGACCCAACAGGCTACTCTCCCGATTGCGGCGCAAAAGGCGGTGAAGATTGCCCCACCACAGTAGATCAGGAGAAAAAAGAAGCGGCAGCAATAGCGGCGCAAACGAATGGAGATTCCGCCAGTGCAGAAGTGGGCAGCAATAACAGCAGTGCTGATTTGCAGAATTCGGCAAAGGGTGCAAATGGCGCTAA